>JALYOO010000456.1 GCA_030856845.1 Gemmatimonadota bacterium | reverse complement strand
GGATGGTCGGGGACCGGGTGCATTTCACTCCGCCGGGCGAGGACGCGGATCTCGACTCGCTGCCATCCCCGTCACTCCACAAGTGGATTGACCTGAAGCGCTATGAGCGGCATGGCGCGACTGTGCCGATCCAGACGAAGCGCGGGTGCGTGTACAAGTGCGTCTACTGTACCTACCGCAATGTCGAAGGCTGGGGTTACCGCGTACGCAATCCGGAACGCGTGGTCGACGAGATCGCCGAACTGAAGCGGGTTGCCGGGGTGAGGAACTTCGATTTCGTCGACTCGACGTTCAATTCCCCTCCCGGTCACGCCCTCGACGTGTGCGAGACGATTATCCGTCGCAAGCTCCGCGTCCACCTCGACACGACGAATTTCACTCCCGCAGCTGCATCTGACGAGCTGCTTTCCGCCATGCGCAGAGCAGGGTTTCGTACGCTCGGCATTACCGCCGAGAGCGCGAGCGATTCCGTTCTGGCGCGGATGGACAAGGGATTTTCAGCGGCCAAGGTTCGCGATGTGGCAACGCGCGTGGAGCGGGCAGGCATTCGTGCGCTCTGGATCTTTCTCGTAGGTGGTCCGGGTGAGACGGCGCAGACGCTGGAGGAGACACTTGCTTTCGCGGCGTGGCGGCTGGAGCGAGGCGATTCGGTTTACATGACGGTGGGACTGCGAATCTACCCCGGCACCACGCTACACCGCATAGCGATCGCCGAAGGAGTGATCGATGCAGACGCATCGCTGCTCGATCCCACTTTCTATTTCAGTCCCGGGCTTCGATTCGAGACCGTCGTGACGCGGCTGCGCGATTTCGCGGCTTCGCGGCAGCGGTTCATGTTCTCCGCCGATTCCCGATCGGCAGTTCTTCCATACCTGACTCGCGCTGCCGCATTGCTCCGACTCCCGCGCCCGCACTGGCAATACATGGGAATCTTTCAGCGTGTCTCGCGAGCTGCGTCAACCGCTGCCCGATCCCCGGCGCCATGCCTGACGCGCAGGTGATCGTGGTCGGTGGCGGCCCCGCGGGGGCAGCCACGGCCACGTTCCTCGCGTCCGCGGGAGTGGACGTGATGCTCCTCGATCGCGCGCACTTTCCGCGCGACAAGCCTTGCTCCGAGTACATGAGTCCGCAGGCATCGCGGATTCTCGACGCACTCGGCGTCCTTCAGACGGTTGAACTCACGGGAGCCGCGGAGCTCAAGGGAATGCGAGTCCATGCGCCGAACGGAAAGGTCATTCACGGCGAGTTCTTGTCGGATCACGGTTTCCGTGGGTACAGGGATCGCGGCCTGGCGGTGCGCCGCACGATTCTCGACAAAATCCTCATCGACCGTGCGCGCGCTGCGGGCGTAAGAGTCGAGGAAGGAGCTCGCGTTTCTGACGTCGTTCGTGACGCACGCGGAAGAGTCTGCGGCGTGGAGGTGGGAGCGCGATCGCGGGAGCGACGGGTGCTGACCTCGCGACTGGTGATCGGTGCGGACGGACTTCGCTCCGTTGTCGGACGCCGTCTCGGATTGATTCGCCTTTCCGCATGGCCTCGGCGCATCGCCCTCGTCACTCACTATTCGGGAGTGGAAGGAACGACTGGCTTTGGTGAGATGTACGTGGACCGCGGCGGATACTGCGGCGTGGCGAGCGTTGGGGGCGGGCTGACGAACGTCGCCGTGGTGGTGCCGGCATCGCGGGGCGCTGAGGTAGCCGTCGATCGCACGGACTTTCTTGAGAGCTGGATCGCCGAGCGCGCTGCCATCGCGCCGATGTTCGCGAACGCGACGAGAGTGGACGAGGTTCGCGCCACCGGTCCTTTCGCGTCATCCGCCCGGCGCGGGTGGGCACCCGGTGCGGCGCTCGTTGGCGACGCCGCCGATTTCTTCGACCCCTTTACAGGCGAAGGGATTTACGCGGCACTGCGCGGTGGGGAGATGCTCGCGTCTCATGCAGTCGACGCAGTGCGGCGCGATGGATCGGGCAAACCACTGGACCTTCCGCTTCGGGCGTACGACCGCGTGCGGCGCGCTGAATTCTCGGGAAAATGGAAAGTCGAGCGACTGATCGGTGCCGGCGTGGCGTTTCCGGCGTTGATCAACCGAGCGGCAACCATTCTGTCGGGCCGTCGGGACATGGCTGACCTGCTCGTCGGCGTGGTGGGCGATTTCGTTCCCGCGCGCGAGGTTCTGCGGCCCGGGTATCTTCTGAGAATGCTCTTCGCGCTCCCCGCCAGGACGTGATGGTGGATCAACATGCATTCCGTTCCGTGCTCGGCAGATTCGCCACCGGGGTGACTGTCGTCACCACCTGCGACTCCACCGGCGCCGACCAGGGAATGACTGTCAGCGCGTTCTGCTCGCTCAGTCTCGATCCATCGATGGTTCTGATCTGCGTCGACCACTCCGCGTCCATGTATTCATCGCTCATGAGCGCGACTCACTTCATCGTGAACATCCTTCGCGAAGACCAGGAGGCGATCGCACGCCGATTCGCGGAGCCGGATCCGAACCGTTTTGATGGAATCGGTTTCATGAGAGCGAGCAATGGCCTCGCCGTACTGCAGGACGCGCTCGGCTATCTGGAATGCCGCACGATAGCGAGACACGATGGCGGGGATCACGGGATTTTTATCGGTGAGGTCGAAGTCGCCGAAGCGGTGGACGGCAAGCCGCTTCTTTACTACCGGGGCGGCTACGCCCAGCTCGAGCGATAGCGTGAACGCATTTCGGGACAGGCGGCGCGGAACCGAGATCCTCGACGATCCCGACATACCGGCGGAAGTGATCCCTCGCTCGATGGCGGACGTGGCGCTGGCCAACACGCTGTTCGGCGGAGCACATGCTGCGATGAGTGAGCTTCGAAACGCCCTCGACAGTTCGGGCCGACGCTGCTCCCTTCTCGATGTCGGAACCGGCCGCGGTGACATTGCGACTCGCGCGCGTCTCGTGGCGCGTAGACGCGGCGTCGACCTGTGGACGATCGGAATCGACATGGCGGAGCCCCTCGTGGTGGCGCACCGTGACGCGAACAGCGCCGTGGTGCGCGGTGACGCTCTGGCATTGCCATTTGCCAGCGATAGCGTCGACATCGTTCTCTGTTCGCAGCTGCTTCACCATTTCGTGTTCGACGATGCGGTGAAGCTGGTGCGAGAGATGGATCGCGTAGCGAGATCGACGGTGATCATCTGCGATCTTCGCCGCAGCGTGTTCGCTGTCGCCGGGTTGTGGGCGGCGTCGTTTCCGCTCCGATTTCATCCGGTCAGCCGGCATGACGGGATGGTATCGGTGATGAGAGGATTCGTTCAGCGAGAGCTGGCCGATATCGTCGAGGCGGCCGTCGGTCAGCGTCCTCGAGTCCGGAAGCGGCTGGGTTTTCGATTGACGACGAAATGGGCCCCCGCAGACATTTCCGCACGGAGTAGCCGATGAACAGCGCTCTCCGCGAGCCGTTCGAGCTCGGGCCGATGCCGCTCGGCCGGCCGATGGAAACAATCGACAGACAGCTGGTTCGCGCACCATGGAGAACGGTTTTCGATCTGGCGAGAAAGGTCGACGATTGGCCCCGCCATCTGCCGCACTACCGTTTTGTCCGATTCAGGGAGCGTGCTTCGGACGGGGGCGGCATCGTGGAGATGTCCGCTTATCGGCCATTCAGGGTCGCGGCCTGGCCTACCTGGTGGTTGTCGGAGATGTCCGTCGACGACGCCGCGCCCGCAATCCGATTTCGCCACATCGGTGGTATCACAAAGGGCATGGACGTGGAATGGAGTTTTCGCTCGGTAGCGGGCGGCACCGACGTTACGATACTCCACGTCTGGGACGGTCCGCCTGTACCATTCATTGGCATACCGGCGGCGACTCTTGTCATCGGTCCGGTTTTCATTCACGGAATTGCGTCACGCACACTTGCCGGTCTCGCGACCGAAGCGGAACGCCAAGCCACACATGCGGGGACCGTCGTCCCTGGCGCTGTCGAGGAGATATAGAGTGGAGAAACGCAGGGTTGTCATCACCGGGATCGGAGCCATCACGCCGATCGGGACTACGAGGGAGGGATTGTGGGAGGGAATGCGGCGTGAGAAGTCCGCCGTCGGATCGATCACGAGGTTCGATTCTTCTCCTTTTCGCAGCCACAATGCCGCAGAGGTTTCCGACTTCGTGCCATCGGATCATCTCGATCACAAGAGAGCGAAGCGTCTCGACCGTTTCGGGCAGTTTGCGGTCACGACGGCGCACATGGCTGTTGCCGACGCGGGGCTGCGACTGGCAGGCGAGGATCGGGACGTCATCGGTTCGATGATGGGCACGGCACTCGGTGGCGTCGCATACGCGGAGTCTCAGCTCGCGGAATTCCTTCAGCGCGGTGTGCGGGGAGTGGATCCACTCCTGGCATTGACGGTGTTCGGCGGGGCTGCGAGCTGCAACATCGCCATCGAGCTCGACGTCCGCGGGCCGAATTCGACGAACGCGATGAGCTGTGCGTCCGGCACGATCGCGATTGGCGACGGCTTTCGGCAGATACGCGACGGATATGCGGATGTGATGATATGCGGAGGGTCGGAAGCTCCGCTGGCCCCGCTGTGCTTCGGCGCGTTTGCAATCATCAGGGCCATGTCCACGCGCAACGACGATCCCGGCAGTGCATCGCGCCCGTTCGACAAGGAGCGCGACGGGTTCGTGATGGGCGAAGGAGCCGCGACGATGGTTCTCGAGGAGCACGACCGCGCGGTGGCGAGAGGTGCCAGGATTTACGCGGAGATCGTAGGCTACGGCGTCACCAACGATGCCTTTCACATGACGGCTCCCCGCCCGGACGGCTCACAGGCAGCGCGCGCAATGAGACTGGCGCTCGCCGATGCGCATATCGAATCCGGCGAGATCGACTACGTCAACGCTCACGGGAGCTCGACGCCGCTCAACGATTCGACGGAGACGGCGGCGATCAAGGACGTGCTCGGAGAGCGCGCGTACTCCCTGCCGATCAGTGGCACGAAGGGCTACTACGGGCACGCGCTGGGCGCATCGGGTGCAATCGAGACCGCGATCTGCGCGCTCGCGATTCGAAACGAATGGCTGCCGCCCACGGTGAATCTTACAGTTCCCGACGAGGCGTGCGATCTTAATTTTCTGCCCGGTGCCGGTCGCAGCGCACGCGTGGACCACGTTCTGACCAATTCGTTCGGATTCGGAGGAATCAACGCTGCGCTGGTACTTCGCCGCAACTGAAGAGGGCGCAGAGGAAGTGCAGAGTTCGCAGAGACACAGAGGTCGCAGAGTTCTCGGACACGTCGCTGCCGTCTTACCTGAAACGTCGGGAGCCGATTGATGCGTGACACATTGCGCCATTTCGCCGCCGAGTTCATCGGCACGTTCGCGTTGGTGTTCGTCGGCGGCGCCGCGATAATGATTGCCAAGGACACCGCGAGCCCGGCTGGCCTGCTCGGCATCGCGCTTGCGCACGGTCTAATTCTGGCCGTGATGGTGACCGCACTGATGCGCGTGTCGGGGCACTTCAATCCCGCAATCACGCTCGGGTTCCTGGCAACACGGAGAATCGACACGTCGATGGCCGGCGTGTACATCCTCGGCCAGCTGATCGGCGCTATCGTGGCTGCTTACGTACTCAAAGCCACGTTTCCGTTCACGCTGTTCGAAGTCACACGAGGCGGCGGTCAGGCGATCGCGCTTCAGGTGAGCGGAGGGCAGGCCTTCCTTCTCGAAGCGGTGGCTACTTTTTTTCTGGCGATCGTGATCTTCGGCACCGTGGTGGATCCGCGAGCGCCGATGGTCGGGGGGCTCGCAATCGGATTCGTCGTCGCGGCGGACATACTCGCGATAGGCCCGCTTACCGGGGCGTCGATGAATCCGGCTCGATCATTCGGTCCCGCGGTGGCGAGTGGAATCTTCGAGGCACAGATCATCTACTGGGCCGCCCCAATCACCGGCGCGGTGCTGGGGGCGTTGTTGTACGAGCACCTGTTTCTGGAACGCGAGGTGGAGCCGGTCACCCACGGAACATTGAGGCCCGCTGCCACTCGCCGCGACTAATCGGCAGTGGAGACCTAAGTGCCGTTCGTCACTGCTGCCTCATGCGGATGCGCACGTGCCTCCATCGATGTGGTCAGTAGAAGGGCGGAGACGACCATGGCTCCCGCGACAAGAAAAGGCACACCCCTGCCGAGCGTGTCCATCGCGTAACCCGCGAGCAGGGGAAACGCGACGCGGGATACGCCGCCGAAACTATGCTGCACACCCACGTACAATCCCCTCTCTCTGACCGACACCACGCGCGACAGCATTGCCGTGACGCACGGAAAGATGAACGCCGTGCCCAGCGGCATGAGCGTGAAGGAGATCGCTGCAATCGCATACGACCTCATGAAGGCGACGAGAGCCAGCCCCACTCCGAGCAGTACCAGCCCCAGCCGCGCAAGTCTGACTTCGCCGAGCCATTCAATCATGCGGCCGAGTATGCCCGTTCGCACGATTACTCCAATTCCGCCAAGGTACATGATGAAGTATCCGACGTTCTGTTCATCGACCTGCAGGCGGTCGGCGAGTATCAGTGGGAGCAGCGCGCCCGTTCCGTAGAAGGCTCCGATCGCAATGGCATAGATCCAGATGAGACGCGCGGCGGGTTCCCGAGGATGAGTGATGACGCCGCGAATTGCGCCGGACCCGGTCATGGCCTTAGGTATTGCGCGTTCGGCGGTTGTTTCGAGCGAGCGCGATTCACGCAGGAACTTCAGCGCAAAACCACTCACCAGAATGCACAGAGCTGCTGATCCGAGTCCCGGGGCGGTGTGTCCGCCAACACGGACGAGCAGGAATCCGATCGCCGGCCCGATGACAGCGCCAAGACTGGTGACCGCGGATAGCCAGCCAAGCGACTTCGCGCGGTCTTTCCCTTCGGTGATGTCGGCAACGTACGCCTGGACGACGCCGATCGTTCCGGCGCCCAATCCCTGGATGACACGCGACAGAAAGAGAAGCCAGATAGTTCCCGCGAAGGCGAAGAGAACGTAGGCCCCGGCGGAAATGAGAAGTCCCGTTAGAATCGCTGGACGGCGGCCGTATCGGTCGGACAACCGGCCCCAGGCCGGTGCACTTAGAAGTTGCGCAACGGAGAAGGCCGCGATGAGTGCGCCGACCGTCGCGGCATTCGCGCCCATGCGTGTGGCATAAAACGGGAGCAGTGGGTAGATGATGATAAAGCCCAGCATGTCCACGAACGCCGTGACCATGAGGACTGCCAGCCTGGGGACAACCAGAGATGCAGAGGGCTTCGCCACGCAGAGATAAAGAGACGCAGAGACGCAGAGACGACGGGTAGTGAAACACGGAGCGTGGAGATAGTCATACGAGGTTTCGTGGAACGCAACCTGCCGGGCGTGTATGACTTGTGTGACCCTGGAGGGCGAATGAGAAACATTCAGCGGATTCTGTTCGTCGGACTTTGTGTCCTTGCTGCTGCGTGCGCGTCGGCGGGCCAGCGGGCGGAAGGCGGGAAGCGCGAAGCTACGACCGTGATGGTTGACAACATGGCGCTGCTCGACATGAACATCTACGTGGTTCGCGGCGGCCAGCGCGTGAGACTTGGAACGGCGACAGGACTGTCGAAGACGGTGATGACGATTCCGCGCGGGATCGTGTTCGGCGCGACTCCACTTCAATTCCTCGCTGATCCCATCGGCGCCGGGCGACTTCCGATCACGGAGACCATCACAGTGACCGAGGGCGATGAGGTGGGGCTCCGAATACCTCCGCACTAGAACGCTGCACCGGTTCGCAAAGATGCCCACACGCTCAGGCGAGAGCTCATGGTCCCAACAGATGCTGAGTCCGATCGCAAACCTGCCCGAGGATCGGAGAGGATCTTGTCGATCTTCATCAGCTATTCGAGGTCAGATGGTGCCTTCGCGCGAGACGTAGCAAGTCGGCTCCGCGAAGCAGGCTGCACGGTCTGGCAGGACGCCAGCGGACTGTATGGCGGACAGGCATGGTCGCGCGGAATCGATCAGGCAATACGAAGTTGCGACGTATTGCTGATCGTTCTTTCCCCGGATTCGTACGCGTCGGAGTGGGTGCAAAAGGAAACATTGCTGGCAATGAAGCTTCGCAAGCCGATCGTGCCAGTCCTGTTTCGAGAAGCAGAAATTCCTGTTCAGCTGGTTGACCTCCAGTTTGTCGATTTCCGAGGGAACCGCGCGGAGGCCATCCCGGAGCTTCTCACAGCAATCTCTGGCTCCACAGCTGCGCATAAGCCGTTTGACAACAGCGCGCCGATTGCGAAGCGACTCGGGAAGCCGCTGGCTCTTTTGGTGGGCGCGGTTGCTCTTGCGATCGTTGTTTTCGTGGCGTTCGCCGACCTCGGCGGGGATTCGACACTGCCTACACGCAAGCCGACAGCCGGGAGTGCTCCCGCCGGGGCGACCGGTCACTCAACAAGTGGCGCTCCCGCGATTAATCGTACACTCGGGACATTCACGACTGAATTTCAGAAGTCCGACATGGTCGATCTTGTGTTCGGCTACACCCTGGGAAACCAGCATGTTTGTTCGTATCACAACATCACGATCGGCGCGCAGGATGTAGGAAAACGTTTGCAGGTCGGTGTGGGTCACGTTTCCGAACCTGAAGCGCGCAATCTCATCGAACTCAAGTTGTATCGTAGCCTGGTTGGGCCGTGGAAGGGTGGTCAGACGATCGAGATCTTCGAGAAGCAAATGGCTGAGGCCGTTGGTCTTGAAGGCGTTGACCAGGAGAGTTTGTCATGGAAGGTGAACCGGGCGGGCGACTATGTTTTATGCCTGCAGATTCAGACCAATCAGTATCTCGATGGCCAGGGCAATGCCAGGCCCGGCTTCAATTTCGCCAGGTATCTCCTCTTATTGAGCGACAGCTAGGATGTCGCAGCTGGATCCAGCCTTCACACAATCGCCTCCGCCACGCATCTTCTCGTGTTGGATCACTCAAGTCACCACGGCCCCTCTGCAACAGGAGTCCGCGTGCCGGCGTCTGAAGAATTCTGGGACGACATACTCGGACATCTGCATCAGCGCGTACTCGTTCCATTTGTCGGCCCCGACCTCGTTACGGTCGCGGACGGCTCAAGGAAGACAACGCTGGTTGAGCTGCTTGGTGAGCGTCTCGCAGCGAAGTACAAGCTCGACGTTTCACCGCAGGCAGGCTTCCACGCAGCGATCCGCGCGTACCTGTCTGCGCGCGGGCGAGATCAGAACGAGAGGCTCTATAGAATCGTCAACGATCTTCTGATCGCGACGAATCCCGCAACTCCTGGCTCACTGCGCCAGCTGGCGGCCATTACCGACCTGCGTCTTTTTGTCAGCACTACGTTCGATTCCCTTCTGGCTCGCGCAGTGGACGAGGTGCGCTTCGGCGGCAGCAGCGGTACGACCGAGCTTTCCTTCGCTCCCAACCAGTCGACCCAGGACCAGCAGCGTAACTCGAAGGCGCCAGTACCGGGGCAGTCGGTCGTGTTCCAGCTTTTCGGGCGCGTGTCATCCACACCGCAGTACGCCCTGCACGACGAAGACGTGCTGGAGTGGCTGCACGCACTGATGACCGACACCGCTCGGCTGCCCGAGTGGATCGGGTATCAGCTACGCGAGAGTCCGCTATTGTTCATCGGCTGTCGAATTCCGGACTGGGTGGGACGTTTTCTCGTTCGCATGGCGAGCAGCACTCGCCTGTCACTCGCCAGCAAGCAGTTCTTCATCGTCGGCAATTCGTCGCGTGAGCCGCAGCTCTCCGAATTCTTCCAGACGTACTGCGGCGCGACTCGAGTGCAGATGTATAACGCCGATCCTGCAGAGTTCGTCGCCGAGCTCCACGAGCGGTGGCGCGCACGAAATCCGAAGGGCGAGGCCGCAGAGGATGCGGCGGACTCGACAGACTCGTCTCGCTCTGCCCGCGGCAGCATCTTTATCAGCTACGTGCGCGAGGACGCCGAACCAGCTCTCCGCCTGTGTGAGGCTATTACAGCACTCGGCGGCGACGTCTGGTTCGACGAGCAGCGGCTCCAGCCGGGCGATGAATGGGACGAAGAGATCCTCACGAGCATCCGCCGGGACATTCGTCTTTTCGTGCCGGTCATCTCTCGACAAACCGAGCTTCGCGACGAAGGATACGTGTTCAGGGAGTGGACCGATGCACTGAAGCGCGCGGACGCAATTATGAACCGTAGGTTCATCGTCCCCGTGGTGATCGACACGCAGTATGATGGCAACCCGGATCGATTCAAACAGATCCAGGACGGGCTTCGGCGCTTCCAGTTCGGCCATGCGCCGAACGGTCAGCCCGACGCAATGCTGACGGCCACGCTGACCGAGGAGATCCGAGCCATGCGTCGCGGCGAGGCCGCGTGAGCCAGCCTATCGTGCACGCAGCCCCAGAGCAAAGCCTCCGCAGCGGTCCTCCCTCAGTGAGTGATCGGCAGCTCAGTCTCGAGGATCCGTGGCCAGGACTCGATGCGTTCGACGAATCCGCCCAGCGCTTCTTCCATGGCCGCGAAGCGGAAGTGGACGAGCTCTCGAGGCACGTTGGCGAATCGCCGGTCACGGTTCTCTTTGGAAAATCCGGATTGGGCAAGACTTCCCTGCTGAAGGCAGGGTTGTTTCCACGCCTGCGCGCACGCCAGCTACTCCCGGTTTACGTTCGCCTCGCAATTCGTGAGGACGCACCCGCGTTGATCGATCAGGTCCGCGAGACGCTGCGTTCGACATTTGAGCGGGAGGACATCGAGGCCCCACCAATGGCGGCCGACGATACGCTCTGGAGGTACCTGCACCGCACCGGCCTCGAGTTGTGGGATTCGCGCAACTACCCACTCACCCCGGTGATCGTGTTCGATCAGTTCGAGGAGACGTTCACGCTGGGGGCGTCGATCGCGGAAAGCGTTCGGCGTTTTGAGGGGGATTTCGGCGACCTCGTCGAAAACCGCATCCCGACGTCCCTCTCTCAGTCGCTCGACCGCAACGATGGCGACGCTCAAGGTCTGTCGCTGAGGTCGATGCCGTACAAGGTGGTCGTCAGCCTGCGCGAGGACTTCCTGCCCGAACTGGAAAGCTGGCGCCACGCGATTCCCTCCCTCGGGCGCAGGAGAGTGAGGCTCCTTCCCATGCGTTACGAGCAGGCGATGTCCGCTGTGCTGGATACCGCTCCGCACCTGATGGACAGGACCCTCGCGGATCGTATCGTTCGCTTCGTCGCGGCTGAACAGCTCACCAGTGCGACCGAGGGCTCGTCCGTGAGCGAGCGATCGTCAGATCAGGGCATGCCGTCCGTCGAACCGGCGCTGTTGAGCCTCTTCTGCCGGGGCCTCAATGAACGCCGTAAGAAGCAGCGTAAATCGCGGTTCGATGAAGGCCTGCTGGAGGAATCCAAGCAGGGAATCATCTCCGATTACTACCGGTCTTGCGTGGAGGGACTGCCGGAAAGTGTCGGACATTTCATCGAGAACGAGCTGATCACCGAGAAGGGATTTCGCAACAGCTATGCGAAGGAAGACGCGGTGCCCGCGCATCTCATCGAGGAACAGCTCGGTCAATTGATCACGCGGCGGCTGCTTCGAGTTGAAGAGCGGTATGGAACGCAGCGTATCGAGCTGACCCACGACGTACTGACGCGCGCCGTTCGCGACCATCGCGACCATCGTCGCGCGGAGATGGCAAGCGCCACGATCGCCCAACAGGCCGAGGAGGAGCGGCGCGCGCTGACAGAAGCTGCTCGAAAACGGGAGGTCGAGCTCGAGGAGCAGCGTCGCGTGGAGCGCGAGCAGCGTCTCGAGAGCGAGGCCGAGGCCGGTCGAAGATTTCGGAAGCTGGCCGTAGGCCTGGCGATCGCCCTGCTGGCGGCCATGGGCATGAGCGCCTTCGCACTTGTAAAGCGATCGGAGGCCGCAGCGGCTGCGGAAAGCGCAAGAACGGCGCGGGCCATGGAATCCACGCAGCGCGCGGTGGCTGAGCGACTTCTCACGCGCGTGACCAACGGCATACGCATGAAGCAGGCGGTTCTTTCGGGTGACCGGGATCGAACCCGCGCGTATCTGGCCTCGGACCTCGCGAATAAGACGATCCGGTTTACTGCCACGAGTGACGACCTTGGCTACCGGACTGCACTTGGACAGCGGGTCTACAAGTTTCTGCTCTATCCCGTGGAGTCGTCGCTCCCGCGCGGAAAATCGGCGGTTGCAGTGATTACTTACCGAATGGATCATCCGACGTTTCAGAACGGGCTGCTCGCCACGGGTCCCAATCATTCCTTCGCGGCATCCTATACCGGATGGGGATGCCTCAGACAGGTTACGGCACTCATAGAATATGCAGACCCTCAGCATGCGCCTGAGATCGCTGAATACGACATGTGCGCGGCGCTGGGCTGGTAAGCGCCATGTCGGATGGAAAGAACAGGCCGGGTTAGCGACTACACTCTGTTTCGGATCATCTCCCTTTCGCAACGGACTTGGGAGAGTACCTCGTGCGTTCTTCGGGTGTGAGCACGCGTGAAACTCGGCCCTTTGCCTGAGGAACGAGCCGGTTCAGTGTTGCGCACACATGCGCGCGATAAACGAGGCCGACACCTTTGTAGAGCACGACGACATTCTCGTTGCCAGCGAAGAATGCTCCGTCAGGACCGAAAGTGCCCGATCGCCATTCATGCAGTTTTGCGCCAGTGAGTGCGTCCCAGACGCGTGTCACGTTGCCATCCTCGGGTGCACCGCCGCTTGCCATCCGATAACCACTCACAGTGACCACGCAACTACCCTCTGGATTGAAGCGCGCAGTTCGCACGTCATCGCTGTGCGGAAAACGAAGGATTTGACGCCCACTGGCAGAATCCACCAGAAGCGCATCACGTCCATCGATTATGAGTGATCGGTTGCCCAGTCGTTCAGACGCGGCCTGCGCGATCGATTCGAAGCCATCTCCGTTTCCCGAACTCTCAACACCGGACTCGGTATTCCAGGAACGCCAACCGGTGGCTTTCTCGATACCGACGAGCGAGCCATCGGCGCGAATCCTGAGATCTTCGGGACTGTCGTACCCGATTGGCAGGCGAAGCCGCGGTTGCCACCGGTCCGATTTCCAGAAAGCGAGTCTTCCCTTCGCGTATTCGACAACGATCGACCCGCCGTCGGGAGCGAAATGCACCTCCCATACTTCGCCCCAGTTGGAGGCAAGCTCCACGATCTTTCGCTGATACTCGAGATTCCAGATCTCTGCCTGCCCATCGGCATAGATGACGCTGAGAAGATCACCGCGAGGAGAAAACCTGGGCTTGTAGGCGCGGGTGTCGCGGCCGGGCAGGATCGCAACTTTTTCTTTTTTGTGACGGTCCCAGATGGAAGTCGAACCCCCCCGATCAGTGGTGGCGAGCAGAGCTTCGTCGGGACTGAAGCTCAGGTCTTCAACCATGATCTCGCTGCCGCCGTCGACACTTAGCTGCGTGCCGAGCCGCCTCGCATCCATCACCACGAATCCCGTGAGGCTGTAGGCGGCGAGATACGTTCCTTTTGGGCTCCACACGAGACCGGACAGACCCTGAGGAGAGCGCAACACGCGGCTGGTCGCGCCACCGGATTCGAGGTCAGTGACGGTAACGCGTGCGGCGTCCTCCTCGAGCGCCGCGAAGCTTAGCCCATCGGGGCTAAGCACGCCGATGCGTTCGTATCGATCCCTTGAGTATCCGCGGGGGATGATTGTCCGAACCGTCCGGACGGCCCCAGCGTGTTCGAGCTCGACGACATGGATGTCGCTTTCGCGCAAGACGACGGCTGCAATGCCGCTCGTTGCAGTCGAACGACGCCAGTACAGCGAGCCAGCGATCCTTGCCACGGGTCTGCTCGTTGCAGCGTCGAAAATCGCGGAGTTGCCGTCGTTGTCGATAACCGCCAGCACGTTCCCATCGGGCGAAAGCCGCAGATTGTCAACGGGCTTGCCTCGATCGACGATCTGTTTTTCAGCTCGACCAGTTTCGACGTCGAGCACACGGACTCTACCTCGACCATCCCCGACAGAAATGCTCCGCATGTCGGGAGCAAAGGCAACCGGCGTAGTCGCATCGAACCCTTCGGCCGGGGCTACCAGGGAATGGCCATCGGGCAGATTCGACAGAGCAACGCGCAGTGCGCTGGCGACAGCGGCGGTAGCTGCATGCGTGTAGCCTTCGATGCCGAGTAGCGTGCCAAGCTCGGGGTCCTTGGCAGCCACTGCCATCGATTGTGCCGCGAGCTCGTTGGACATCGCGGCCCGGGTTTCCGCATCGGCGCGACCGCGCTGTGACAGCGCAGCGAACAGCGCCGCTCCCAGCGCCGTGACGATCAAAGTGCTCGTTCCACCCCAGACGACCCGTCGGCGACGCCTGCGCTTCTGCTCGCGCTCCTCAACTTCGGCGCGGCTGCGTCCATAGATGTCGGCGATGAGCTTGTACCACGCCCCTCGGTAAAGGCGCGCGTCGAGCCGATCGGATTGAGCGTTGAAGCCGCGATAGTCGGTGGCCAGCGGCAGCTCGAGCCTTTCGCAAAGCGCCGGCGGAAATGCCATCGACGATTCGTCGCCCGGCTTTACCTCGTTGTTGGGAAGCCCTCCGATCAGCACCGGTATCATGTCGCCGGACGGGTGCGAGCGCGCAAACCGACGGATCTCGTCGTTCACGAACTCGCTTCCGGATGCGTGCGGCGAACAGATAAGTATGAGCTTCCGTGAGGCACTCAGGTGCTTCTCCACCGCACCGTAATACTCGGTGCCGGTGAAGTCCTCCTCATCCCGAAACACATCGAGCGCACCTTGCGGCACCGGAAGATCCCTCGGCGGGCGATAGCCCTCGAGCGCGCGCTCCAGTGCGGCAGCGAACGCGCTATCCTTTCGGGAATAGCAGATGAAGACGTCGTGAATGACATGATCCGTCGCCGGGCGAACCATCTCGCTCATCGTCGAATCACGAAACCCATCAAGGAACGCGTTGCAGCCATGTCAGGTGCGGCACAGTTTATCCGTTCGTTTTCTGAGCAATCGAGGCAGGCGAAAGATTTTTGCGCAGTCACGAGGTGAGAATGGACGAGGACCTTGACGGAATTTCGCGCGAGCAGCTCGTCGATGAGGTGAAAAAGCTGCGACAGGGTATTCGGCAACATCGCGACAGCAGCCGCCAGGAACTGTGCTGGCACCATCCGGCGCTGTGGGGGCTCCTGCCGGATAAAACCGATCCGATTCCTGTGGTGCCCGATTGGCCGCAGTTCATCCAGGGATGCGTGAAATATCGACAGTCGCTCGACGAACAGGCGCGAGGCGCTCCCCGGACTAACGAGCCCGTCTCCGGTTGAATCGTCCGTGGCGCGCCGCGGGCCCGTCCCCCTTCGCCTGGTTTTGTCGCTAACCTCCCGGCCGATTCTCGACGAGCTGGAGGAGTGAGGTGGCGCGGGTGACGTCGGCCCAGAACAGGCCCCCCGTCACCGTCCACGCCACGCCGTACCAGACGTCGTCGCTCCCCGACCAGCGGCGGATCTTGATCGTGTACGTCTCGCCCGGCCTGCCGACGAATTCCGCGATCTCGTAGCTGTTGTCCCACGACCCGCTGTAGCCGACCTGCACTCCGCGGCTGTCGAAGATCTGCAAATCGAGATCGATCGTCAGCGTCGATCCGACCAGCAGCTCGATTCCAAAGATCGAGAACGTGGTGATCCTGCTGTCCCACGCCAGCGCGACCTTCACCTTGCGCGGCGCGAAGATACTGGTCCCTAACGTCACTGAGTAGGAGAAGGTCGTTCGCCTGTTGCTGCCGATGTCGGCCGAGCGGAGGGTACCGACATCCCACCCCCTGGCGGTGCCGGCGGCGTTGCGTGAGCGACGGCGCCTGGCGATCTCGACTCCCTCGAGCGCATCGACAGCTCCTGTACCGTCCGACGCGTCGACGTCCGCGAGGACGTCCTGCCACCAGGTGTTCGCGACGACGTTACGCTTCGCTCCGGCAAGGAGTATCGCGCGACAGCCTTCTGGCCACGACTTGAGTGTCGAGTCGACGTCCTGAATCAGCGCCGCGCAACCGGCTGCCGCTGGTGACGCCATGCTGGTCCCGCTCATCGTAAGACCAACTGTTGTGACGTTAGTGCCGTTCGCGGCGATCTCCGGCAGCTCGCGATCTCCGTGTGTGCTCGATGGATTCCGAAAGACCGAACTGCCGGACATTGCCGTGGCAGCGTCGTCATGGTTGCCCACGTTGAGCCCGTTGAAGCCCTTGTGATTCACATACTCGCTACTCGGCGGCTGGATGTTGTCGGAATCGCCCTGCCAGTAGTTTCCGGCCGCCTGGCAGATCGTCGGATAGGGCCACCGAAGCGCCAGCCAGTCTTTGTAGATGTCGTCGTACCCCAGCGATGCGGAGCCTGGCTCACTCGCTCGATGAAAGCTCTGGCTGATCACTGTGCACCCTCTGTCCCGCGCCGCCCAGCTCAATGCGTCGAGACCCTTGGTATTCGCAGAGTGAAGGGCGCACGCCGGCGCGTGACCGTGGGGCTTCCTGGACTCGATGTTCTTCACAATGCCATGGGTATGCCTCGAATGGTCCGACGTGGCAAATCCCGAGGACTTGAACCTTGCCGCAATCTGGAGGTTCGTGGTGACATCGGGACCGTCCTCCCAGACGGCGACATTCACACCGGTGCCGTTGAAGCCGAGGCTGTGAGCGTCATCAGAGTTGGCGATGCCGATGGAGTTGACCAGATCCTCGATTCCTTCCCG
>JALYOO010000430.1 GCA_030856845.1 Gemmatimonadota bacterium | reverse complement strand
GAACCTACCTGAGCCCCCCTCCAGTCTCGGAATTGCGGGTATTCCAGGAATCGGCGCTATCGCGCTCTGCCTCGGCCAGACCTCCTAGAGCGATCCCGCATCATACAACCGTCCATTCTTCATCACGTATCTCAGTATTCGAATTCCGGATGTTCTCGAGCGGGTTGGCATCGAGCACCAGAATATCCGCCAGCTTTCCCGCTTCGATCGAGCCAAGATCCTGCTGAAGCCCATTCTGGGTGGCGCGGGCGACGAAGAATAAACCCGGACGGCCACAAAATTCACCGTGGTCGCTGGAGTGCCCGATATGGAAGCGGAGTGGAACCGCTTGGTGAACGGGCTGAAGAGCGGTGCGCTGTCAGGGGCCGAGCGAGGGATGGCGAAGAAATTCGCGCGGGCTGTGCAACACCTTCAGGAAAATCCTTTCCATCCGGGGCTCCAGAGCCACGAGATCGGCGCGCTCACTGCAAGGTACGGCCAAAAAGTCTTCGAGTCGTACCTCGAGAACAACGTGCCGGCCGCCGGCCGGATATTCTGGGTCTGCGGGCCACGCAGAAATTTCATCACTATCATCGGGCTGTAGCCCCATCCCCGGGATTCGAAACGCGGCCACGCACGCGTGCTGCTCTCGGCTCTCCCGCCAGTCGGCGAAGAGGACTGAGCCGGTCAGTGGAAGAAATTTAGGGTTGGGACGGATTCAGCGAATGGAACGGATCAGGGACGGAATTAAATGATGGGCACGGCGTCGATTCGATTTAGTTAGAGTGTCCGATGCTCCTCGCGGCGAGCCTTGTTCACGGTGCGCGCGGCGATCTCCTCCGCCTCATCCTCGGACTTGCCGCTCTCTTCGTAGCCTTCCTTGATATGCTCGTACTTGCGCTCGTCCTTGTCACTCCACGCTTTCGGCATTTGCTCCCTCCGTATTATGGCGCACCAGTTCCGTAGCCAGGATCACGCGAGCGATACTCCGAAAAACCAGTGCCCCCGGAGCAGATGCTGGGTCCGGGGACGCCCCAACATGCGGTAAGGCCCAACCTTCCTTGAGGATGTAGCTACATGAGGCTACAGTGCTTTGTGATGATCTCTGTCGGTATTCGTGACCTCAGGAAAAACCTCAGTCGCTACCTCAGACAGGTTGGCACTGGCAATCGTGTTACGGTGACTGATCGCGGGCGTCGTGGCTGAGTCGATACCGCCCGGTCCCCGGGCGATCACATCGTCCCGCTACGACGAGCTGGTTGCCTCGGGCGTACTCCGTCCTGCCCTTGAGCACGATGATCCTCTCGCGGATTTTCCATCGCTCAAACTCCCGCCTGGAACCGCGGCTGCCTTGATTGACGAGGATCGTGGCGACCGGTAAGACGCCTGTAAGTGCGAGCAAGGCCCGCAGGCGTTCGGCTTCGATAGCGCCGAGTGCTACCAGGGAGACGAGTTGGTGTCGTTTATCACGCGTGACAGACGGGTGCCGAGAATGCACGCGCGCTCGGATACGCCTTGGTGTAGCAGGCTACCGCCGCGAGCTGATTACCGCCGCGGCGCGATCGCACGTAGGCGCTCTACGAAGCGTTCCGGATCCTGCGGGCTCAACAGAAGATCGTAGCCGGAAGTCGTCGGCACATGTACCGACTTCGTGGGATCGGTCAAATACACAAGCGCCTCTCGACCGTTGCGTAGGCGAAACCATCCGGCGCGATATCCGGGAACCGCTGTGCCCATCGTCCGGCGCTTCGGTGCGAGCGCCGTGCCGATAAGGAGATTAACTATTTTTGCTGACCCACCCCTGATCGCGGACGTCCGAATCAACTGACCGTAAAGATCGCCGCGAATACGCAGGCCGTCGTCAGAAATCTCGAATCGGCTCCGCGAGCTGCCCTGCGCCGTCACTACGAGAAGAACAGTGGCGGCTGCGCAAATTACGGCCACTATACCGACGATGACCCAGATCCCGCGCGAAGCGGCCGGTACAATAGGGAATACCTCCATCACCACCGCTCCTGAAAATGCGTTTGCCTGCTCTATTACTGGCCCTTCGCCCTGGTCGATCTTTTCTGCATCGCGCGCATGATGGCTACATCTTCGCGGTCTTTCGGACGCCCTGCGGCTTCTTTCGATCGAATGATGTCTGCAAGTGACGCCGCCAAAAACTTCACGCCGAAGGCTTCGAACTTCTCGGCATTGGCCGCGAGGTCGTCGTAGCCCCCAGTACCGGCGGGCCGGAAGGCAATATCGACGCGGCCTGCGCTGGTTACGAGGTTCCACATTTGCGCGCGACGCAGCGTCGCAGCCGAACAATCGAACTCGAGCCCCTCAGGGATCGCTTCCGTGAAGATCCTCGCGTCGAGCTCACGAAGGGCCTTGGCGAGCTTCTCGACGTTCGGCCGGGAGTCATCGGGTGTGATATCGGCGTCGGCGGTCAATCTTGGAAACCCATGAAGGCGGGCAGCCAGTGCGCCGATGAGCACGAAGCGAACCTCGTGCTTGTGGAGTGCGCCGATAATTCTGGCTGGGTCCAGCGGCGTGATATCAGGCACGCCGCGCAGCTGCGATGAACCGGCTGACCTGTGCGACTTCAAGAAGCCGTTGCTCGGGAGTCATTGCGAGAATCCTCGGTACGTCGTCGAGCAGAGACTGATCGACCGCCACCGGGCGGTCGATCGTGGCGTGTAATCTGGATCCGGTCGCACGGACCAGGCGGGTCAACGTATTCCACGAGGGGCTGGTTTCGCCCAGCTCTATGCGCGCGACAACTGATTGAGCGGTTCCAGCTTTTCTTGCGAGATCCCGTTGCGAGAGTCCGGCCGCCGTCCTGGCCAGGGCGAGCAATTCCGCTGCCGTTCTCGTCATCGTATCCACAGATATACTGCCAATGACGCGCGATAGCAAATTAGCTATCGATGGCAGCAGTGGAATCCGGAAATCACCCTGCCGGAAACGCTACTTCTCGTCACCGCTGAGCTTTTCGACTCCCGATGGATGAGGGTCGTCCTCTAACCGACCAATACTCGTAACGATGCGGCCGCGGTCTTTGGCGGAAACTGCTTCGAGCTCCTTAGCTGCACTTCGCGTGACGAGGAGCTTATAGCTCGCCACGAACCTTCATGTCTCTCACCACATCCTCAAATGAGAGGCGTGGCTCCCTGGCCGGTCACGAAAGGCGTTCAGATCGTCGGCGTCCTCCGACAGTGACCGCCGGATCGCGGAATTGACGAGGTCCGAAATGCTTGCGTCGTCTCGGCGGCTTTGATCCGAAGGGCTTTGTGCAGCGGCTCATCGAAGTAGACGGTAGCACGTTTGGTATTTGACATAAGTCGACCTGACGTTGCGACGCTAAAGACGTCAATCCGAAGCTTTAGCCTGGCGATTGGCATTCCGAGCCCGTCGAGGTCGCCCATCAGGTCATCGATACCTGACCCTGCTTCCTATGACCAGTCTATCCATATAGTATGGAGCACGGCCACAGACCGAGGTATACAACGAGCGCAATGTGAGACTTTGGGCGGTGAGCTTACTGCCATTCACTCGAGCAAAGAGCAATCAACGTCTCGCCGCGAACCTCCTATCCCCTGCCTTTGACACCGGGTTTCGCGCCCCTCGCACTCTTGGCAACTCGAGGTTTCCGCGGAACCGGCCCCTTGGGCAACGCACCGATGATGGCGATCGTCCGCGCAGCCGCCTTCTCCCAGTGCATGATCACCGCATTCCGCGCCTGCTCCGGATTGCCCGCCCGAATCGCCGCGATGATTCGCAGATGCTCGGTCGTCGAAGGCTCGTATTCGGCCTCATTGCGAGTGCCGTAAATCCACTCGTATCGCTGAACATTCGGGCGAATGCTGTCGTATACCCTGCGCAGATGCGATCCCGCCATTTCGTGTACAAAGCGAAGATGAAACGCGGTCTGGAGCTCGAATAGCTCGTCCGGATCACGTGGCCGCGCACTCCCCGCTTCCTTGAGACGTGTGTTGAGCTCCTTGAGATGCTCAGCAATCTTTAGACGGTGATCCGCGGGAAGCGACGCCACCTCGGCGACCGCATGACTCTCCAGCGCGCCGATCATTCCCCACAGCTCACGTACGTCCTCGACTGTGAACGGCGCGACCACGACCTCCGTTCGCCGGCCGTCGGACACGGGCTTCAGGTAGTGCTCCAGAATCAGTCGTGCGAGCGCTTCGCGAACCGGAGTGCGGCTCACTCCGAAGCGAACGGCAATCTCCGCTTCCACAACTCGTGTGCCCGAAGGCATGCGGCCGCGAATGATCATATCCCGAAGCCTTTCGTACGTCTGGTCTGGAAGACTTCCGTGGGTCGAGGAGATGGATGGCTGCGTCATCAAGTTTTTTCCGGAGGCGGGGGACTGGCGGTCTGTAAATCCGTATCCGTTACTCGTTCGTAAAAACTTAGCCCCGAATTGTAATATCACTTAGCGGTCTCTGCTCCTCCTCGGGGCAATGTATGCATTTCGACGTGCAGACGATGCGTGGCGTTAATCCACGGCCAGATCCGCTGACAGGAATTTACCGCGCCGATCATCACCACTGGCGCGTTCGCTTGTTTACTCTGGCCTATTGTATGCAATAGTGCCGGTCGGTAGTCACGACCACGAGTAAGCCTCGCACCGGCAAACACCAGTCTCCCGACTGTGCAACAGCCCGCGGGCATCAGGATGCGCATCTGTCGCTAGCTGGATCCATCCCACTCAACACCCGCTAGCAGATTGGAGACAGTATGCCCGAGATCGACAGTCATACAACTAATACGGGTGACGGCGAGAAGCTTCTTGCCCGGCCGCGAACGCGGCGCAACTTTCTGCGAGGCGCCGGCGCCGGCGCAGCCCTCGCACTCGTACCAGGATTGTTCGCTGCCTGCGACGATGGTGGCGAACCCACCATTCCCGGGGGCGGCACCGGAACGCCAGGTCCCACCCCCGTCACGGGTGTGAGCTTTGACCTGCGCACCGACGTTGGAATCTTCCGTCTCGTAGACGCACTCGAGCAGCTCGAAGCCGCGTTCTACACCACGGTCGTCGCCAGCGCGAACTTCACCTCGTTCTTCAACGCCGATGAGCGCGAGGTCCTCACCGACATCCGCGACGCTGAAGTTATCCACCGGGAATTCGTTCGCGCTGCACTCGGCGGGCAGCGGTTGCC
>JALYOO010000419.1 GCA_030856845.1 Gemmatimonadota bacterium | reverse complement strand
GGTCGTACACCACTAGCCGGGGCTGAACGCGCGGGTCGCGCCCCGTTTGCTTTTCGCCTGACGTGGTCAGCCCCCAGATGGGCGTCATCTCCGACCCCGAGTAGGTGGTCGGTACGGCGGCTACGGGAATTCCTGCACGAAGCCCAACGGCCTTTGCAATGCCGATCGCGGAGCCGCCACCAAGCGACAACAGGCAGTCAGCGGCGGAAGCGGCGGCCGCTGCGCGCGCCTCCTCGAATACGCCTTCGGGAACGTGCGGAACTGCACTCTCGAACCGATGGACGATTAGTGATGGAATCAATCCGTCTAGCGACGCCGCAAGAACGGCACGACCGGGAGTCGATATCACCATCACTCGCTGTGCGCCCAGCCTTTCGAGCTCGCGTCCCAGCAGTCGCAGGGAGCCGACACCGAAAACTATGTGAGTGTGCGGCAGGTCCAGCGTGAAGCTGGTCAATTCCCCGCTGGCTTCAGCACATTCTCCATCATCGTCCTGACGGCTTTGATTTCGTCATCGTTCACCGCGTGTCCCATTCCCGGATAGAGGCGCACAATTACATTGGCTCCCATGTGTTCCATGACCCTGCCCGATTCGCGGACGCGTTCAGCGGGAATGTGAGAATCGACGTCGCTGCAGCCGAGGAACACGGGAGTCGTCTCGAACTCGCCCTTGTAGTCGCGCGACGTTCCGTCAGGTCCGATCAGGCCACCGCTGAGGCATGCGATTCCACCATAACGTGCCGCATTGCGCGCGGCGTACTCGAGAGACAGGCATGCACCCTGAGAGAACCCGAGGAGCATCGTGCGTTCCAGGGGAATACCCGCCTCCGCGACAGACGACAGCGCGTCGTGCACTGCCTTAAGCCCGGAGGTGATACCAGGTTCATTACTCGCTATCGGTGCGAGGAAGGACTTCGGGTACCATGAGTTGCCCCCCGCCTGCGGGGCGACGAACGAGAATCCTTCCGCGCCCAGTGCCGGCACGAGACTCAGAATGCTTTCCGCGCTCGCGCCTCGCCCGTGCACCATGATCATCGCGGCACGCGCGACTTCGAGAGGAGAACCCGCAGTCTTCAGCGGCTGACCCTGATGCGGCCCAGCCTGCGCGAAGGGCTCGGCAGTCACCGTACTTCGCCAGCCGCAGTTCTCTGGGGAGATCGACGCCAGGGTTCTGAGCTCACCGGATGGAGTGCCGCTTCGATTCGTTCTCGCCTGCCTTCGAGCCACGGCGGCAAACGAAGCGTCTCGCCGAGCGATTCGGCGCGCTCATCGATTGCGAAACCGGGTCCGAGCGTCGCGAGTTCGACGATATGCCCGTCCGGGTCGTGCATGTAGATGCTCTTGAAGTAAACCCGATCCATCACCGGCGTCACTTGAATGCCGGCCGAGATGAGCTTCTCCCTCCACTCCAGCTGGGCGTCCTCGTCCGCGACCGCAAGTGCGAAGTGGTGCGTCTGGCCCGTTCCCATCCTCACAGGTTTTTCGCGATCCGGCTTTCGCTCGAAGTAAGTCACGAGAGTTCCGGGCCGCCCTTCCCCTACTCCCCAATACCAGTGGAACGAGTTCGGATCGTCGAAGTTGTTCGTGCGCTTCACCAGCCGCATTCCCAGAATCCCGCCGAAGAAATCGTTGGTGCGCTCGATGTCTGCGCCGATTGCCGTGTGGTGAATTCCTTGTTCCAGCCGCATGTCGGCAACGATCTCCGGAACAGGCTCGGGCCAGGTGGCCGCCTGTATTTTTTTCCTTGTCCCGGTTACCTGTCAGCATTTCCGGCGGCGGCGCACGATGCTGCGTTCCGAGCGCGTCGGCGGATTCATCGCGAGTCCATCCCGGCCCACGCGTCGCGATCTCGACAATCGTTCCGTCCGGATCCCTGATGTAGAGGCTCGTGAAATAGTGCCGGTCGAGCGGGGCCGCTTACTGCGACGCCGAGGTCCACCAGCCGCCGCTTCCACATCAACAGGCCGTCGTAGTCGGCAACGTGCAATGCATAGTGGTGAGTACCACCGATGCCGGGGGCGCCCGGTGATGCATGAGGCCACTCGAAGAAAGTGACCAATGACCCCGGCTCCGCGCCCTCGTTGCCGAAATACAGATGGTAGGTGTTGGGAGCGTCGAAGTTGACCGTCTTCTTCACTAGTCGAAGGCCGAGTACGCGCGTGTAGAAGTCGACGGTGCGCTGAGCCGACGAGCAGACAATCGTAATGTGGTGCAGCGAGAGAATGGACATGCAGCAGAAATTATACGCGCGGATCGCGGCGTGCGCAGCCGCTGGATCCCCCTGCTATTCGGGTCCCTCGGTCGTCGCCGGCCTGCCAGCCGAAGGAGAGGGAAACTTCGCGACGTTGACGTCGATCGGAAGCTGCACTCCGTTGTGCGTCTGCACCACGTCGAGCACTCCCTGCCAGACGTTCGCGAAGTGGTGTCCGACTTCTTCGGGCCGCTTATGTTCCGAAAACCCCCGTCCGCTCGCGATCCAGAATGCGGGTTGCTCCAGACTCCCGGCGTCCACGAATTTCGATGCGACATCCCGATAGACGATCTTCGCGTTGAAGCTGTGGGCGTAGTATCCCGGCCTGAACGTGCCGTCCTCGAGTACGCGCTCTGTCCACGCCTTGTAGTAGTCGCGCATGGCGGTGGGAACTCTGTCCATCCGCTCGATATCCAGGAAAATCACGGTGCCGCGCGGAAATCCTTCGCGCGCCGCCTTCGCGATGGCATCGTTTGCGTCCACTAGCCCGCGTGCACCACTGACGAGATGCGTCGAGCACGATTGACCGGGCTGCGCACGCGCGTAAGTAACGACTTTGATGGGGACTTTCTTCTTCACGTAGCTCGTCACCCGTCGAGGCTTTGCACGCTTGCCGCGCACGATCTTTCCCTTCACCAGGCGCGTCTGCTTCACCCGTTTGGTAACCCAGCGGGTCTGAATGATTTTTTGCCGCGGGGTACCGCTCCATACCTGCTGGCCGACATAGATCACCGCGACTCCCCACCCCATGCTGGCCAGGGTCTCGCGCTTGCCCGACCACGACTTTCCCTTGTGACAGGGAGTCGCAGGCAGATAATAGCCGACCCATTCGTAGGGAGCGTCGTCGCTGCGCCACGCGCGCATCGCGTGGTCGCCGGGATACGCGTAGGTGTCAAACCCGAGGTGCCGTCCGGCGCGCAAATTCTCGCGGATGGTGGACGAAGCGTCATCGACCGCTGAGGCAAGCTCCGCCACGGGGTTGGGAACAGGGTTCGCAGATTTCATCGCGAACACCATGGGAGCCACGAGAGCCAGCAGGCCCAGAGTTTTCACTTTCGACATCCGACCTCCAGTCCCGCAGGGGGGAGCACAGCCAGCCAAAGCAGGCGCGCCCCGACACTTATGGTACAGTCTGGAAACAGATGGGTTCCTGCTGTAGGGTAAGAAGTGCAGGCTCGAAGGTCAACCTCGCGAAGGATTTCTCCGAGTCCGAAGCCTCGTTCCCCATGCTGGGAAAAACGGGATTACGCGGACGAGCGCGGATGTGTAACGAAACAGAACCGGATCCGCATTAGAACCAGATCGATACCTGCGAGGCCTGGTCAAGCGGGGGCACGAGATGGGTTGATTTACAAAAACAACAAAATGGTTTTCCGTCTCTCATCCGTTCTATCCGCCCTCGTCCGTTTTCAATGTCTTTGATGCCGCGGGCGACACGGGGCCGATCGTAGCAGTATCAGAACTGGAAATAGATGAACGGCCGTGTATGCACCGGCGAGAACAGAAAGAGGCCGATGAGCCACGCGGCGATGACGAAACCGCTGGCGAAGCCGGCTCGCGGCAACAGCATACGCGCCGCTCCTCGCCGAGGCAGGCTTCGTGGTCATGACCATGCTCGAATGCCTGGCGGAACTCTCGAGTCAGGTCAGGCTGCGTAACGATCGCTGATGCGAGCTTCTACTGGACCGCGTTGATCATGTCGAAGATCGGGAGATACATGCTCACCACCATTCCGCCCACCACAGCGCCGAGGAACACGATCATCACCGGTTCGAGCAGCGACAGAAGGTTGCTCACCGCCGCGTCCACCTCTTCGTCATAGAAGTCGGCGATCTTCGACAACATCTCGTCGAGCCCACCCGTCTGCTCGCCAACGGCGATCATCGAGATCACCATCGGAGGAAACACTCCCGATTTCTTGAGCGGCGCCGCGATCGTATCGCCACCCGCGATCGACGCGCGCGACTCCATGATCGCATCCTGCACAACTCTGTTGCCCGCTGTCTTGGCAGTGATCTCCAGGCCGTCGAGGATGCTCACGCCCGAACTGATCAGAGTCCCTAGTGTGCGGGTAAACCGCGATACGGCTGCCTTTCTCAGCACGTCGCCGAGCACCGGCACGGCCAGCAGAATCTTGTCGATCCTGAGCTTGCCGTTGGATGTAGCGCGATATCTCTTGAACAGGAACACGCCCGCCGCAACGGCGCCGAGCACGACGAACCAGTACGCCTTGAGGAAGCGCGATGCGCCCATCACGACGCGGGTTGGCAGCGGCAAGGCAAGACCCGCGGACGAGAAGAGGTTCTCGAACACCGGGATGACGAAAATCAGAAGAACGGTCACCGCAATTGCCGCAACTGTCATGATGACGCCAGGATAGATCATCGCGCCCTTCACCTTCCTGATCAGCGCGTCGTTCTTTTCCATGAACGTCGCCAGCCGCATCAGGATGGTGTCCAGAATACCACCCGCTTCACCCGCCGCCACCATGTTGACGTACAGGCTGCTGAACGCCTGGGGATGCTTTCCCATTGCGTCGGCAACCGTGTTGCCCGACTCCACGTCGAACACGACTTTGCGCGTTATCTCCGACAGCGTCTTGTTCTGACTTTGCTCCGCGAGAATGGTCATCGCCTGCACCAGCGGAAGTCCGGCGTTGATCAT
>JALYOO010000410.1 GCA_030856845.1 Gemmatimonadota bacterium | reverse complement strand
AGCTTACCGAGCTGCTGCTCGAAGTCGGACTTCCCCCCGAGGGAATCCAGTGCATTACCGGCAGCGGCAGTTCCGTCGGAGGGCAGCTCTGCGCCGACGGTCGAGTTCGAAAGATCAGCTTTACCGGAAGCCGGGATGTCGGAGCCGGAATAACGAAGCTGGCCGGTCTCAAGAGGATTACCATGGAGCTCGGCTCGAACTCGCCGCTCATTGTCATGCCGGATGCGGATGTAGCGAAGGTAGCTGCCGCGACCGCCGCTACCGGATATGCCAACGCTGGCCAGTCCTGCATCTCGACCCAGCGCGTGCTCGTGGACAAGCGTGTCTACGCCGATTTCCTCGACGCCGTTACCCCGATGATCGAGGCTATTTCGACCGGTGATCCCATGGACGAATCCATAAGAATGGGGCCGATGATCAAAGAGGCCGAGGCACAGCGCGTTGGAAGGTGGGTGGCAGAGGCAGTGGAGGGAGGCGCGCGAGTGATGGCAGGCGGGGGAGAGGGCAGGGGAGCGATATATCAGCCGACACTTGTGGCCGATGTCGATCCGAACCTCCGTATTTCACGCGAGGAAGTGTTCGGGCCCGCGGTGGTCGTGACCGAATTCAACGGGCTGGACGAGGCAATCGCTCTCGCCAACTCATCGCAATATGGATTGAGTGCCGGGATCTTCACCGAGAACATCCAGGCCGCCCTGAAATTCATTCGGCAGATGGAATCGGGAAACCTGATGGTGAACTGGGCCCCGAACTGGCGGGCCGATATAATGCCTTACGGCGGCCTCAAGGATAGCGGGATGGGAAAGGAAGGCCCGAGGTACGCTGTTGAGGAAATGACCGAGACCAAAATGGTTGTGTTCCATTAGAGTGGTCTGCAGAGTGGTCTGGACGCTCCCCGGCGGGTCGCAATGATAGTGGGTGGTAGAATTCTTCCCGTTCGTTGTAGCAAAAAGCGCGATTCCCCCGGATATGATGCGGGATTGATGCGGGGTTGATGTGGGCTGGATAGGTTGGCGCCTCGAACTGCCACCCTACCCTTTCCATCAGAGGCCCACACATGAAGGCGAACGGACCGTACAAAGCTCTTTTCATTGCCACCAGCGCACTGGTGCTGGCCGGCTGTGGCCAGGATGTGACTTCCAGTCTCTCGCCTGACGCATCCGCGCGTCCGCTCGCCGCGAACAGCGAGGAGCCGCGGGTCACGCGACGGTCCATCGACGAATTCGCTGCAGCACAGGGAACGTTCTGCACCATGGCGGGAAGTGATTGTTTCCCGATCTTTGCGCCAGCTCCCGAGTTGTTCGCCTGGATCAATGGACCGGTCACGGCATCCGGGATGGTTGATTACACGGGACAGACGGCTGCGTGGCTCGAGAGCGCTTCCGGCGGCGCAATCTCGCTCGGAACCACCATCGACGGCTCCGTGACGGAGCGGCTCCTCAAGGACGGCCGGGTAGAAGTTGACGTCGTTCTGCGTACAAGCAACGCTCTCATGTGGGCAGGCTCCGGGCTGTACGTGGCCGGCGACCCGGTGACCTTCGGCGCCAGCCCCGCCGAAGTACTTGCGGGCGCCACGCCGGCTCTCGGGTCGTCGACCCTGAAAGCGACGTACATCACCACCGCCGCCGGACTGCCGTTCCCGGAACTCGTTCAGATCGCGTTTGCTCCCGAGCCAGGTCAGGAGGACGTCAAGGTATCGTTCGATGCCGACGCCACGGGTGTGCTCCGGGAAGGATCGGGCTTCCCGGCTGGTACGATGGGAAGGTTGGTCATTCACCAGATCGGAATTTTCCATACGACGTCGCCCAGCAAAGAGGAGAACCCATTCTCTGTCGAGAGAGTCGAGCTCAAGGCAAACGGTAAATGATCGTGAGTGTGGGTCGCCCGCTGTGAAAGCCGGCGACTCCACGCCTTACGGAGGGCCATGACGATGGTGAATGTCAGGGAAGTGCCAGCCTCAGCAGCTAGCGCATAGTGGGAGCGAACTAGCCGCGCGTTTTAGCAAAAAGGAGGGCTCGTGGTTCCAATAGCTGCACCATGGCAGTCGGCAGCAATTCCGTTTGTGCGGTTCCGCAGGTAGCTTTTTTCGAATGCAGAAGCTCATGGCCCGTGTTGCGGCAGCACTGAGTCTGACTGCGGCGCTCGTTCTCCCCACGAGTGCCGTCGCACATGGCCATGCCCATCACGAGCTCGGTCATGGCGATCCAGTAATGCACAGTGAGTCGCCTCCCGGGTCAGCTGAAGTCGGCGCCCCTGATGAGGCGGCGGAACATCCTCATCCGCTGGCGAGCCCAACGATTCCTTCGCGGTTCGTGACGCCTGGCGGGATTGCAGCCCCAACCGAATTCGGGATTGCGTTAACCGATGCAGTCGACGCCGCGGGGGTTACACGCGCATCGCTCGATGCACGAGCGCCGCCTGCTCACCGGGTATCATTCGATTCCAGGCCGCGCTCTCCCCCAGCGGCCTGAAGGCTCACGCGCAAGAGCCGGACACATCGGACGTCTGACGCGTAGGCTGTAGCCTGGCAGTTTGGACTCAGTGACCTGAGTCGCCCCAGGCGACCTGATCTCCAAAAAACACACTTCGCCGGAATGCCTCGTTCACCCACTTGGGGTGTCGATCGCGTCTCGCATTCACGATTTGATCATGCACTCGACACACGATGCAATGGACGCGTGGTACCGCATTGCCGCGATAAGCATTCTCCTGCACTTCAACAG
>JALYOO010000301.1 GCA_030856845.1 Gemmatimonadota bacterium | reverse complement strand
CAGAACGTGACCGTCACCGCGACAGCAGTTGCCGGCCCGCCCGCCAGCTGGACCGCTGTGTCGAGTCACTCGCTGACGACCAAGACGTGCAACTCGTCGGTGAACGGCCTGATTACCTGCACCTGATTCAGTACCAGATTGGGTGGAGAGCCCTGCCGGAAACGGCAGGGCTCTTTCATTTCGTACATGCCCGCCGAAGATGGCGGGCCTTTTTATTTTGATTGCTTGGACACACGTGCACGCGATGCATGGGCACCCATCCAGCGCCGGCGCGGCTCACGAATCCATGCTTTCCCGAGAGAGTGTCAGCTATTACCTTGGATTCTGCCTCGCGCCCGCTACCTGCCGGGACGTGACGATCTCACGGCTCACCCGTCCATATGTCGAGTACTTGCCTTCCGGCACAGCTGTGCCGGACGAAACCGATTTTTCGGCAAACCCGTCTAAAGGCGGCGACGCAAAGCCACGAGGCTAAAGCGGGGACTCTTTCCCGCCACGCTCGTCGGGCTACCGAGGAGGTCTGAGATGAACGCTCTCGGTCGTCGCGGACGAGTGCCCGCCGTTACTGGCTCCCTTCTTTGCGCGCTCGCTGCCTCCTGGCCTGCGCTCGTGACGGCACAGGTCAGCGTGAATCCGGATCTCGCCGCACTGGCGAGAATGCCGATGATCGACAGCTCGAGTCTTCGATCGGTGGTCGCCAATCTCGCCGGCCGCAGCGGCAAGCTCCTCGCGCGATTCGTCTCTCCACCGCGTGCCATCTCGATCCCGTCGATCAGCGGAAGCCTCAACTACACATCGAAAGCCCTGCCTGCAGTCCAGGAAGTGGCAGGCGCCAGTCGCCTCGGGCGCTTCTCGCTGATCACCATGCGATCGTTCCGGGAAAAGATCTCGGGCTCCGTCGGCACTTATCGTATCGGCTACTTCCCTGGAGAAAGAGGCCGGGCGATTTCGGAGGCCTACGAGAATCCCGAAGGGTTCATCGAAGTCACGCCCGAGAATCAGGATATGCGGGTCTCGGAGCATTTTCGGCTTCGCGATTTCCTGACTCACGACCAGGCAGGGGTCTGGCCGAAGTACCTGGTTCTTCGCGAGCCGCTGGTGGACAAGCTCGAGCTCGTCATTCAGGAGCTGGAGGATCAGGGCATTCCCGTGCGAAACGTGCAGGTCCTGTCGGGGTTCCGCACGCCGCAGTACAACCTGGCTCTCGGTGACGGGAGCGGCCGGGCACGTGACAGTCGCCACCAGTTCGGCGACGCCGCTGATATCTACATCGACAGCAATCGCGACGGCCGAATGGACGATCTCAACGGTGACGGAAGGGTCAACGTTCGCGACACGCGGATCATCCTTGCCGCTGTCGAGCGCGTCGAGCGCACTTATCCGGACCTCGTCGGCGGCACGGGGCTGTATCATGCCACGGGTGCGCATGGTCCGTTCGCGCACATCGACGTACGCGGAATCCGCGCTCGCTGGTCGAGCGGATCGCGCGCCTCCACCAGCAAGCGTCACGCGCGAATTTCGAAGAGAGGCAAGCGCTCGAAGAGCTCCCGCTCGAAGAAGGTTGCCTCCAGTCGAAGCAGCACCAGCAGGAAAGCCCGCTAGAACCCTCCGCTGTCGCGAGACTCGTCTGCCACCCGACGCGTCGCGGCAACATCTCCTGGTCTTTCTGCGTTCAGAACAAGCGCGTCTCGGTCGCCCGGGGATGAACGTCCGCGCATCCGGGCCCGCGCCGCCGTCCTGCCGACCCAAGTCCCTGCAACGATGAGCGCGAAACCGCTGTGCAGCAGGCCTTTGTAAATCGGTACGTCCACCGTGTCGGGTGCGATGGTCATCTTGAACCCGACGGCCAGAGCGGCGACGCCCGCCATCGCGGCAATACCACCGAGCGTTGTGAGCGATTTTCCGAGTGTTCGCTGTGTCACGTCCCCTCCTCCAGTTCAGTTCACTACCCTTCGAGTGCCGCGCGGTGTCAGGGAGCGGTATTAGTTTCAGAGCAACCCTTCGCTTCACGCAGACTGTCGAATTGACTGCGAGGCCCGGGCGGGACATCCTGGCCACAGGGGTGTATCACGCCAAGCTTCGGATAAGCCGTCGAAGACCTTCAACGCAGGACTCCAGTGATGAAAACCACAACCTTCCGTCGCCCTCTCGTTACCGCGCTCGCAATAGCCGGCTTTGTGTACGCGGGCGAAGCGTTTGCACAGCACACCACTCCCGCCACTCCGCCGGCTGCAAAAAGCGACGCGAACGCCGACACGCGAAAGGACTCAGGGATCGCGCTGCGTGATTCAGTAACTATCGCCGATGTCGAGCGCGCCGCGGAACAGCTGGCGGTCGCCGTGCAGGCAGCGGTGAAGAAAGCCACTGAGAGTCCCGAGCTCAAGCTGGCGGCCCTCAAGGTGGCGACGAACGCCATAACGGCGGCGCAGGTGATAGTCACTCAGCAGGCGGAGACGCTTCAAGCCGTTCTCGAGGCCGTGGCCAGGCAGATCTCCGTCGCAACTGCCCAGCAGGCGAAGCCGAAACAGCACTAGCGGTTGTTGCAATGCCCGATATTTTCGGGCGCGCATGAAGGCAGATCCATTCGACGGCACCGTTGCCGTAATCACGGGCGCCTCCGCCGGTATCGGTCTCGAGATCGCGCGTCAGCTCGCTCGACGCGGTGCATTTCTAGTTCTCGCAGCGCGAGAAGCAACGCTCCTCGAGTCCGCGGCTTCCGCTTGCCGGCAGCTCGGCGCACGGGTGATTTCGGTTCCAACTGACGTCTCGAAACGGGACCATTGCGAGCGGTTGATTCACGCCGCCGTCGCGGAGTTCGGCAGGATCGACACGCTCGTCAACAACGCCGGCATCAGCATGCACGCCCGCTTCGACGAGCTCAGCGATCTCGAAGCAGTCGACCGAATCACGGGCATCAACTACCTCGGCAGCGTCTATTGCACGTTTTACGCTTTGCCGCATCTCAAGAAAAGTTCGGGGCGGATTGTCGCTGTCTCGAGCCTCGCAGGTAGAAATGGAGTTCCGACTCGGACGATCTACTCCGCGACGAAGCACGCCATGGCGGGTTTTTTCGATTCGCTCCGAATCGAGCTGCGTGAGGACGGAATCAGCGTCACCGTGGTTTATCCGGGGTTCGTCGCCACCGATATCGCCGAGCGCGCGATCGGGCCGAATGGTCAGCCACTCGGCACGCGGCCGGTATCGAACCGCAACGTGATGAGCGCGGAGGAATGCGCGCGATTGACGCTCGACGCCGCGGCCGCGCGGCGAAGGGAAGTTGTAATGACTGGGCGCGCGCGCATCGGAATGCTGCTCAAGGCGTTCGCGCCGGGAATTGTCGACAACATCGCTGAGCGCGCCGTTCGGCGCGGACGGTGACGGCATGTATATTTTCGCTCAACAACAAGGAGAATCACGATGAGAACGCTCGTATTGATTGGGGCCGCTCTTGTACTCGCCGCCTGCTCGGCGTCCGACAAGGACGGAGCGGACACGGCAGCGATGGCAGACACCGGCGCGAGGATGGGTGACACGGGCATGACCGTGGCCAGCGGCGCGGATCCCGACGCGAATGTAGGAGGCAGCGGCCTCCCGGCTGGTTTTGCGGGCCGGACCGACCGCGCCGACGCGCCGATCACCGGAGCAAAGTACGCCAGCAGCGGAGAGATGTGGGAAGTCACGACGGGCC
>JALYOO010000357.1 GCA_030856845.1 Gemmatimonadota bacterium | reverse complement strand
ATGACGCCGAGCTGCTCGCCATTACCGGACGAAAACCACGGACGCCGCATCCAGACGCGCACCGCGTTGCCGCGGCGCACATGCATACGCTGAGAGCCTTCGTCCTGCTTCTCCCACCGGAATGTCGGCAGCACGTACAGCACTTCGGGCGCAGCGGGTCGGGCCGAGCTGAGGATATGGTGAACGAGACCGGGCTTCAGCCCGCCGCTCGCGTCGGTCTCGGATTCGACACGCTGGATATTCGACGGTACGTCGGTGAGCGGCCGCGGCAGGAACTCGCGGAAGCGCGTTGTCGCTACGCTGTGATAGACGATCCGCCGGTACTTCGTGTCGCCGAACTCATGGCGCGCCCGGTGCAGGGAGACCTCGGCATCGTTGTCCGATCGACGGATCTCGAAGCCGAACGCCTGCGCCCGGTGTGGCACTTCCGTTCCGAACGCGCGCATTCGTGGCTCATCGTCTGTCACGAGGTCGACGTCTTCCGTCCAGCTCCCGATAACGTCGAGACGGCTGGTGCTCTTTGCGTGATTTGCAATCGGCCCGCGAAAGGCCGCAAACGTGTCGCCGAGCGCGCGCGACGACACGATCTTCGTGCAGTCCGGCACGACGAGCGGCTGCTGCACCGCATGGGTGAAGATCACCTCACGAAACGGAGTCAGCATCCAGTGCCGGCCTTTCAGTGCTGCACTTTTCAACGCGGGAGTCTTGGCGGGATCGGGAACCCATTGCCATATCGCGAGATCATCGAGGCGTCCATCGGGGAACACTGAGGCGAGCCGCGCCCATACGACCTCGGCTTTCGGAAGGCGGACTTCGAGCACGTTCGCGGCGAAGGTCACACCCAACGCCCCTTCGGATAACCGCAGCCGGAACGGCGTGAGTGATGGCCATGTTCCCGAGAACTCGGCTATCTGATGAAAAACCTCCGAGCCCGTGAAGTCATAGCCTGTCAGTGAAACTCCGATCGCCAGAGGATCGGGCAGATAAGGCAGGATGACCGCCGGGTCGGGATAGAGCGCGTACGCCCCGCCCGGAAGCCCTGCTCCGCGCGTCGGCGGCATCGGCGTGCCCGGGGGAAACAGCTCGATCGGCGACTGCGCGATTGTCTTTTGTCCTGTCGTCACGTCGACGATCATCGGATCGAGGAAAGTGCCTTCCTCGCGCAACGCAACTCGAAGCGCGGCGGTTGCCTGCGCCGGTGTGCCACCGAACGCAGTATCAAACCGGCCGTCCTGTTCAGCCATCTGTTGCGACGCTTTCGGCGGAGCGAGATGGCGATGTGAATCCTCCGCATAAGTGTGCGCTGCAGCGGCATCCGCCAACGCCTGTATGACTTCGGGGCGCTGCACGTAGTCTGCAGCGCTGACGCCCAGATTCGATCGGATCGCCAGGTTCTCCAGTGATTCGCCTTCGGTGTCGAGATGCCGGCGAAGGACTGTCGGCGAAGGCACGGGCTCGAAGCGCACGTAACGCTGCGATTCCGACGCGAGGTGCGGCTCTGGCGGATCGAGGTCGCGGGTGCTGAATGCCACGCTGTTGCCGGCGAGATCGACGGTGCGAACGCGCATTCGATACGGATGCCCGACGCGAAGTCGCGGAAGCGTGCCCGGCTCTACTGACACCCGGCTCACGACGGGGAACGGATTGCCGATTTCCGGATCGTGTCGAGCGATGCTGCCGTCCGGCGTGTCGCCCTGTCCCGGTTCGACGATGCGCTTGCCCGGCCGTGGAGCCGCCAGACTCCAGCCGTCCCACCCCGCCAGGGTTTCGTGCAGATACAGATCGTCTGACGGCGTCGGGTGCTCCTTCGTCTCGCTCGAAGCCGTGGTCGCCTTGAGATACGCCTCATCCGTCAACGTCAACGGGTCGGGAGCATCGCCTTCCGGCGGCGCGGTGAACACGTGGTCAGTGACGCGCCGGTGGAGCGAGAACCAGCTCGGCCCCGCCGGCGCTTTCTCGTCGAACACGTCGATGCGATAGCCACGCACGAGATCTTCCGCGTGGAAAATGACGGGTTTGCCGTTCTCGAGATCGTTGTTCTTGCCGCGCCGCGCCTTGAGGTCTTCGAGCAGAAGGTCACCGCGTCGAGTGCGGGCCAGCGCGAGTCCTGACGATCGCAGCGCAGGCACGCCTGCTTCGTTGTCCGACGCTTCGCTGCGGCGGTCGGGATCTTTCATCGCCTCGAGAGTCGTCGAAAAATTGACCGCCTGCATAGCGGCGCCATCAACATCAACCTGGAAAAGATCGTAGACCTCCCGACTCAGTCGCAGGATCCCGCGCGTCATTCGGAAGTTGTTCTCCGGCCGCGCGCCAAACCAGCGATCGTCGAAGTCATAGGTTGTGCCGGGGCAGACCGGCGGAGTCTCCGGCAGCTCGCCCCTCGGCACTACTCGCACGACCCCCGTTGCGGGCACGGCCGCGGGTTCAACATCGACAAGCAGGTCGATGACGACGCCTAGCCGCCGGAGAAGCAGTGGGTGATCGGCCAGACCAGACAGGATCTCATGAAACTCGAAGTCATGTGGCTTGGGCGACGGCTCGATGTAATCCGCCGGCAAGTCCGGACGCTGGCTCCCCGGCCGCGAGTAGAAGCGATACGCTTCGGAGAAATTGTTCTGCGCTGCCTGCATGTCCGGCGGCAGACTGGAGTCGGCCATCGGTTCGTGAACAACCTTGCCGTCGGTGATCGTCTTCTTGTCTTCCTGAGCGCGTGCCAGCTCTCCGTAGAATGACTGCGAGTCCACAATCCGTCTGGGGATGTGGTGCAGGGGTGCGAAACGGGCCAGCGGCCCGAATGGATCATCGATCGAGGGAAGGTCTGTGCCGGCTGCGGCCGCAGCACCATATGCCTGCTCGAGGAATTGAAGTACCGGCCGCACGGGGAATACGTGCAAGTCACGCTTCGCGTGATCCTGAAACACGTGTGGCCCGACGCGGGTGTCAGGCGGCAGCAGCAGGGACCACAGCTCTGGATCGGCCGAGGTTTCGGGAACGCCGCGGGCCGAGACCGCACCTTTGAATTCGACGGCAAAGCGGAACGTGTTGACGCGTTCGGCCCAGTTCACGAACGCCGCGAAATCTCCCACCTTCCGTTGTGTATCGCTGCCGTCGTCGTTGCGCAACCGCGGAGCAACGTGCACTGAGATACGCAGCCGGCCGTCCGCGCCGACCCCTCTCGGCAGCGCCGTCCAGATCACTTTTTCGACTGTCATGACTCCCTCACGCGAACGCCGCGCAGTAGGCGTTCCAGTCAGCGGACGTACCATCAGGCTTCACGTCGAGCAGCTCGAGCAAAGTCGGATCCTTGCCGGCGCCGGCAAACTTCTTCGAGCAACTGATCTCGATCGTGACGCTGAAGAGCGTCACGTCGATCTCGATTGACAGTGTCGCAGTGCCGACGCACTTCCCGCTCGCCGACTCGTAACGCATCTCGAGGTACAGTTCGATGCAAATCGTCACGATGCCCAGTGCTTCCACCTCGCCGCGCAAACGAAAGTAGCCGGCGAGCGTGAAGTCGGAGCCTTCGATCTTGAAATACAATCCGGCCATCGCCGAGACGCTGCCTGACGCCACGCCGAAGTCGACGGAACATGCCGCTCCGAACTCGATTGCGCCCTCGAAAAACACGAGGCCGTCGGCGTTGACCTTGAGGCCGAAGAAGAAACCGCCGCCAAAAAGACTGACAGTCAGCCGCGACGGATTCTCGCGCGTGCAGAACTGGAACCATGTGCTCAACGGCGGACCGACGAACGGGACGTCGAAACCCGCACCGAGACTCAGGTTCTCGAGACTGAAGACGCCGAACGAAAGATTCGGCAGTCCCATCGTGAATCCGGCCGTGATACCCGCGGGGCTGACCTGGATATCAGGCGGATCCGAGAAGCCGTCGAAGGGGATGACTTCGCGCAGTGTCTCGACGAACGACAGCGGTCCGATGAATTCGAAACCGATGAACTTCACGTCGACATCCATCTTCTTGCCGGCGATCGCCGTGATCTGCACCCGTTCGAAGCGCAAGACCAGCACCCCGAGCCTGATGACGAAATCGTTCAACGCACATGTGACGGTGAAGACTTCGTCAGCGCCGCCTTGCGCGTCCGCGGCTTCGACCGACAACACCAGGTTGCGGTCGCCGGACGGCTCGAAGGGTCCGTGCGCCTTAATGACCGGACGCCACTCGAAGCGCGCGTGCAGTGCCTGCGGCAGTACGTCACCGTCGGCGAACTGCTGAAGGATGGAGACATCACTCAGTACGGCATCGATCGGTTTTGCCAGCGACAAGCGAACCTGTTCGATGAGTGCTTTTGGCCCCGACTCGAGCGCGCTGCCGGGTAGCGCAACGGCCAATGAACCGAGTTCTGTTTTCAACGTCGCCAGCTGACTCGCCACTGACCCCGCGCCGCCGCCTCCAAGCAGCGCCGGGATCGATCCCGTGGCGGTGTCGAGCAGCTGATCCAGCACCGAGGCAACCGCCGAAGTTTCAGGTGCGGAACTCACTGCGGTGAGCTTCTGCAGCCGCTCCAGCCCGGAGACAACCTCCTCGACGCGATTCAGCGACTGTCCGACGAACTGCGGCAGCTTGTCGATCTCGTCGAAACCGACATCCTCGAGGATATCGGCAAGGGAAAACACTCCGAAGATCTTCGCGCCGGTGATTGCGCCGAACCACGCGGTCGGGTTGAACGAGCCGCTCGCAGCTGTGTCGAGGTTTCCGGAAACCGGGCCGGTAACGCGTGACAGGCCGCTCAGCTCCATGTCCGGGGCAATGAATCCGCCTGAACGGTCGCTCTGCGAGCTGAACTTCAGGCCCAGCTTCGGCATCGTCTTGTCGGCGGCGAGGAAAACTTCGCCGCCGTTGTTAGAGCTGAAGCCCTCGCGAAGATAAAGATCCTGATACACCATACTCGCCGCCGCCGTTGTGCGGACGATGCGCTGGATCGCGGGCACCACTATCTGCGCTTTGCGCACGACGGGGAAGAAACGCACCTTGCGCCAACCGAGCTGATTGAATTTCGCCTGTGCCGGCACCTCGGCCCCGAAGGTGAGCGTCTGTACGGCGACGCTCGTGTCGTCCGGACCCTTGCTGTCCGCGAACGCGACTTTCTGCCCCTGCAATTGCACGGTCGCTCGCAGGTTCGTGCTGGCTGACGGCCACACCGCTGTCTCATACGCCGTCACGACGGAGTCCGGGACAATCGACGCCTGCCAGTCCCTGTCGGTTTCCGCTTTGCCGACGAAAATCAGCGGCATGACCATATCGACTGGATTTCCGTCAGTGTCCGTCGCGACGACGTGGAACTTGAATGGCTGGCCCCCGACGTACGGCCAGAAGCAACCCTGCAGCTTGTTGTCGATGTCGTCCGTTTCAGGCGGATCGAGTAGCGGCGACACGCGCGTGAGAATGCGGACCGCCTCGAACGGCATCATCAGATCGTACTGCTCATCGGTACGATCCGCATCAAGTCCGTCGTACCTCAAGCTCGTGTTGCGAAATGTCTTGAGCGGCTCCCTGACGATGAGGAACATGCGCTGTCGCAGATACGCGGGGTTGCCCGCTTTCTCGCTGTGGAACTGACGCTCAGTGATCTTCACCAGTGAAGCGCGATGTCCGAACGGAAACAGAAATCCCGCGTAGACGACGCGCACGTAATGATCTCGGCCAAGCGTCGCGCGATGCCGCCACTCTTCGACCGACAGACCGCGCGGCTGCGGGAACTCCCACGCGCCGCGCGAGTCGATCCACGCTCCGAGCGACGAGAGCGCGAGAAGGTCAACGTCAAGTGGCTCGGGCTCGTACCATGCCTTCGGATTCTTGCCGTCGGTCAGCCCGAAGTTGGAGGAGAGATGGACGACGTTGTGGCGGTCGAAGCCGTCGAGCGACGCTCGAAATGGAGATTCGTTCGACGGCTCGGGAATCGGAACCTGCGCATCCGCTGCCGGCGTCTCCGGCGCCGGCGGTTCAGTCGTCCATACTGCGCGCAATTTTCGGAGCGGATCGTCGCCATCAACAAGAGTTCCGTCCGCGCGTCGCACGCCGAGACGCGTGTGCCAGAGCTCGGTATGTCCCGTCTCCGGGGAGGTCATCGGCGTGTCGGCGTGGAACCACGCGCCGAACTTGTTCGGCGACAGGATCACGCGGAACGGGAGCTCGAGCGCAGTCTGAGTCGCCGCTGGCTGCGCCGGTCCCGGTCGCCGCAGGATGCGCGCGATCTCCCTCCCGAAGAAATCATCCGCATACTGCAATCCGGCGTCCCTGGTGGCTGAGCCAGTCGCGGTGGTGAGTCCGAGGGTGTTGCCGACTGTTCGTACCTTTCGCCTGTTGCGCGCAACCGCGAAGACACGCGAGGCGCCGGCGACTGGTGGGCCTGCGACAGCTTCGAACATTTGAACGTTCGGATCGGCGTCAGCGGTCGCGCGGAAGGATGAAGATGTTACGGCGACGAGCTCGGCGGACGAGAGGCCGAGTGACTGCGTCAGCGTCGTTGCCCTCACTGAGTTGGTGAGGACGTCGCGCAGGATGTGAGACTTCTTCTTCGGTGGAAGCGCGTTCGCCGGAACGCTCAGCTCGAGCTCACGCATCGCCTTGAGCAATCCGTCGAGCGTCCACTCAATGGGCAGCCTGTCGTCCGGTACGTAGAACACCAACCGCGACCAGCCGGAGATCCGCGCTTCGATTGGCGGCGGGCTCAGTGCGTCATCGCTGCTGTTGCCCTTATCGGCATCGACGTACGGTATCTTCTGTCCAGGATTGGACGGAATGTCGACCGGATACTTCGGAACTCTGACGAAGTACGCTTCCTCGAGAATGTGCTGGGGCGGGAACCAGACCACGAGGTAGGCGGGCCCCGATCCCTTTTTCACAAGCGTAGCCGGCCCGGGCTCCGCCCCTGGATTGACCTCCAGATTCACGAGGTCGAACGCGAGGACGACGAGATCGTCGGGTCGGATCACCCATTGTCGACGGTCGGGGCCCGAACGACCCCCGCGTGGACGCAGTCTCTCACCGAGAATCTGCGACGTCGTGAACCTGATCACGGGTTCAGTCCCGGCCCGAGCACCATCTCTTCGCAATAAAGATCCGCCGTGAGTGGCGCGATACCGCTACTCGAGCCGCTCGCATTTGACGCCAGACGGATGATGCCGAGATTGTGCAGCTCGATACGGCTCAGCTCGGTCTTGAAGTCGTTCGAGAGGAAGCTGATCGTACCGTTGCGCTCGAACGAGTCACCATTATTTCCGTTCACGACAAAGCTCTCGTGCCAGTCGAACCAGGTAGTGGCGGAGGCTTTGGAGAACGTGACCTTCAGGTTCGGAAACTCGACCGTCTCCGGTACCAGAGTGACTTCACCCGACCCTGAGGTGAGCACGGCCACATTCCGTTTCACGGTGAAAGCTTCGATCCTGCTCACCTTCGTGCAGTCGAGGCTGTCGATCTGAAGGCGGAAATTGGCCGTGCGCCACAGCTTCTGCTTCGCCTGGCCGAGCGAGAGTTTTCCGGCGCCCGGTTTCAGATCGATGAACTCGGGCTGAAAGCGGACGGTGAGGTGGCCGGCGTCCTTTGATGCTGCCACGAGCGCGGGAATTTTCGTTTCGACAACCAGCGCGTTGAGGAATCCGACCTCGCTCTTGATGTTGAAGTTCGCGTCGACGCCGAGCACCGCCCCGTCTTTTGCGTCTGGACTCGCGCCCCATGAGGCGGCCACCCAGTTGAAGAGCGCGGTGGATGCGGCGACGCCGATTGGAACCTCGAAGGCCTCGTACTTCGGGGAGCTCAGATGCTTCCGCGCGAAGTGCAGTCCCC
>JALYOO010000330.1 GCA_030856845.1 Gemmatimonadota bacterium | reverse complement strand
GCTGCGCTGTATGCGGATGTCAGGGAAGGTGGAGCCGATGCGGCTTACCCGGTGCTGGTGACGCGCCTGCTTCCGGCCGGTCTCAAGGGCCTCGTTCTCGCCGGCATGCTGGCCGCCCTGATGAGCTCGCTAGCATCAGCGTTCAATTCCTGCTCGACGCTCCTGACCTGGGATGTGTACCGTAAGTGGAGGCCGGACGCGAGTGAAGCGCGCCTGGTTACGGTTGGGCGGGTGACAACCGTGATCCTGGTGATTCTCGGGCTCGCCTGGATTCCATTCATGAAGTACGTCTCGCCGCAGTTGTACATCTATCTCCAGAGCATACAGGCGTACATCGCTCCACCGATTGCGGCTTGCTTCCTCCTCGGAATCATGAATCCGCGACTTAACGGAAGGGGTGCGCTCGCGGCACTGTGGAGCGGATTCGTGATCGGCATGGCGCGGCTGATCCTCGAACTCTCGAAGGGCAGCTTGCCCAGTGGCACTCTGTGGTCGTGGATCGCCGAGATGAACTTCCTCCACTTCGCCGCACTGCTGTTCCTCCTGTGCAGCGCCATCCTGGTAGTAGTGAGTCTCATGACTCCGCCACCTGCGCCGGAACGAGTCGCCGACCTGACCATTCAGACCGCAAGTGAAGTCGTAGACCCGGAGGACACGCCGAATGAACGCCGGCTGACTATCTGGATGTCATTGTTGCTGGCCGCGACGATCGGCGCACTTTGGTTCATTTTCAGGTAGGCGCGTCTTGCTTGTTGTCCGTTGCCCCTTATGTAACGGGTAACGGACAACGGGTTACATCAGCGAGCAACGGAATGCAGAGTCCTTGCCTCGGTCTGGCCGGCGCGGCAAACACGGGGGTGGCGGAGGTGGCTGGTTCCCGCCTCACTCATGGCTGTGGCAGGCATCTCGTATATGACGAACTTCCGGATGTCCGCCGACCGCATCTTTTTGCAGCCGCGCCAATTGGTGATGGAGCCTCCCACGCGCAACAGAGTGGCCGCAGACCGTCTCGTCGTCGGAATCGCGCTCAACGGAGACGCGCGCGCGTATCCCATTCAGTTCATCGGCTACCACCATCAGGTTCGTGACAAGGTGGGCGGTCAGCATGTTCTCGTCAGTTACTGTACGGTATGCCGCACCGGTCGCGTCTTCACTCCGGTTGTGCAGGTTGAAACCAGGTTTTCGCTCCGCGGGGATTCGCTCATTGCGGGAGAGCGAACGTATGCCTTGAATGGAACCGGCCCATCCGGCTCGCTGAAACCGCTGAGCGCCAGCCAGGAATTCTGGCATAGCTGGCGGACTTTCCAGTCGACGACAGAAAAATACTGACACCCTTGGAATCAGCGGGCCCGTCCCACTCGTTGCGCGTTGGGCTCATCGGTTACGGCCTTGCCGGTGCCGTCTTCCACGCTCCGTTGATCGAGGCGACATCCGGACTCGAGCTCGCTGTCATTGTCACCCGCGATCCCGGACGGCGGGAGGAAGCGCGAGTCGCTCATGGCGGCGCCACATTGTATGAGACTACGGCTCAGCTGTGGGATAACGCGCAACATCTCGATGTGGTCGTCGTTGCCTCGCCAAACCGAACGCATGTGCCGTTGGCGCTGCGTGCGATTGCGGAGGGGCTGCACGTGGTCGTGGATAAGCCGCTGGCACCCACCGCCGCGGAAGCGACGCATCTGATCGATGAAGCTCTCAGTCAGCGACGAATGCTCACTGTCTTTCAGAATCGCCGGTGGGATGGAGACTTTCTCACTGTACGCAAGCTGCTGAATGAGGGCGCGCTGGGTACGCCAATCCGGTTTGAATCGCGGTTCGAGCGCTGGCGTCCTGTTGTCAAGCCAGGGTGGCGCGAGACAGGCGCACCGGAAGAGGCCGGCGGACTGCTGTACGACATCGGCAGCCACCTTATCGACCAGGCACTGGTGCTTTTCGGCCCTGCGACTCACGTCTACGGCGAGCTGAACCGTCGCCGGCCGTCGGTTGAGGTGGACGACGACACCTTCGTTGCGCTCATTCACGCTTCGGGTGTGCGTTCTCATCTTTTCATGAGTGCGGTCGCGGCGCAATCCGGTCCGCGCTTTCGCGTATTGGGAAGCGACGCCGCCTACGTCAAATACGGGCTCGATGTGCAGGAAGGTGCCTTGCGAGACAGCCTTGGGCCCGATTCAGCAGGATTTGGTGAAGATCCTGTCGACGCATGGGGAAAACTTGGACATGACGAAGAGCTCGTTGCCGTGCGCACCGAAGCGGGGAAGTACCAGCGATTCTACGAAGGAGTCGTCGTGGCACTTAGGAGCGGGGGACAGCCGCCGGTCGATCCGGTCGATTCGGCTGCGGTATTGGAGATCATCGAAGCCGCCCGTCGCTCCGCAACTGAGCGCAGTGTCATTGCCTTGGAGTGTAGAGCGTCCAAGGTTGGTGCTAACTCTTGAGCTCCGAATACAAAGAAGCGGCCTGAAGCTTCGAGTTTCTTCCCGCCAGTCGCCGAACTTCAGCGGTAGCGGAGTTTCGCGATGGCGAGCGCGCCGTTCATCGCCACCATTCCGCTGTTGGTAAGGATGACCGGCCAGTCGCGCGTGAACGCTCCATACACGATCCAGAGCAAGCTGGCGGTGGACATCAGCGCGAACATGACGAGTGACAGGTCTCGGGTCTGGCGCGTTCGCCATGTGCGGATGACCTGGGGCAGAAACGAGCCAACGGTCAGCAGGCCGGCGAAGTAACCGAGATAGTGGATCATGTCAGCCCTGCGATCTTGATGCACTGAGATCCCGCGCCCAGCCCGCGGAGTCGCCCACGCCGCTAAGCACGGAGCCATCGCGAATCGTCAGCCAGTCGGTGCGAACGCTGTCCCATTCCTGGATCAGCAGCCCCTGCTTCTCGAACAGCGACCGGATGCGACTGTGGTCGTAGCCACCGATTTCCTCCAGCACCGGGATCAACACGCTCAACGCGTCGTCGCTGATCACCGTGCGGCTCGCGATCTGAGAGATCAGGCGGGCTTCCGACGCCGCGATTGTCAAACCCTCGCCGCGGTTCACATGCAGCATCACGTGAATGTCGGAGCTTCCGTCCCCGACGTAGACAACGCGATCGCTGGGAACGCCGAGGCGAAAGCGCAGCTCGTCGACAGCTGCGACCTTGCCATATCCGGCCGCGACCTGCTCGACATTCTCGACTTCGCCCGTTTCTTCGTCGAACACAAGACGCGTGGCGATGATGTGATCCGGCGGCACGATGCCTTCGAGCGCGGAGTTGACCACTTCCCACGGAGCGGCCGACACCACGTAGAAGTCAAACCGGAATCCGTCGATGCCGTCCTTCAGAAAATCGGCCAGCAGGGCAACGTTCCTCTTCAAGCGCACGTGCTTTCCTACTTCCACCAGATCCGCTCGGCGGACTCTTCGGAACTCCGGATCGTGTCGCAGCAGATAAGCGAGCTCCGCGCCCTGCTGCACAAGATTGAGTCGCGACAGACCAGCGACTTTGTCCTGGAAAGCCGGTATTCCAACCATTTCGCTCAGGGCCAGGCCGGAGTCGTTGAAGCTGAGGGTCTGGTCGAAGTCGGACACCAGCAGATAGTGTTTTCTCATCCATTCTCCACATCAGTTCGGCGCGGGACGCTCGTACCGCGCATTGGTTTCAAAACGAAATCGCCCCCGCATCCGGCGGGACGCGGGGGCGAGGCTCGACGTGATAACGTGAACTCAGTCCCGTTGCCTCCGTGCTCCGCGCAGTACACAACCGCCGTTGAAGCGGGTCGCGCGCATCTCGTTCGGATAGCGGTGCAGGTTCATTGTGCCCGGCCGAATTTCGAGTCGGGGTGCGATCTCAGACGAAGCCACGTGCATGCTCGGAACCTATCCCGATTGCAATGGGGTCAACCGGATTGCTGCAGATATCGCACAGAATCTGAATCATTTGCCCCGCTCTGCCTTAGCATAACGCAAGGAAAATGGCCTGTAAGTGCTTCAAATGCACAAAATGCGTTACATCGCCGTTACGCCACGGGTGGCGGGTCAATGCTCTGCGGAACCGTCGCCCACGGGCTTGGACCCGCTCAACACGCACGCGCAATTTGTTCTTGTGTAACCGCGCGCTCGCCCACATATAGACAGCATACCCAACACGAGGAGTGCCATGAAACGTTCT
>JALYOO010000291.1 GCA_030856845.1 Gemmatimonadota bacterium | reverse complement strand
CCGCTTCGGGGAAGAGCGGCAGCGCGAAGCGGAGAAAACCGAAAGTCCCCATCTTGAGCATGATCGCAGCGAGGATCACCGAGCCCGCAGTGGGAGCTTCGACGTGTGCGTCGGGAAGCCAGGTGTGGAACGGAAACATCGGCACTTTCACCGCAAACGCAGCGAAGAAGGCTCCGAACAACCACAGCGCGGCGGTTGGCGCAAGGCCCGGACCGGCAAGCAGGTCGTCGTAGCTGAAATTCGGGACGCCTGTCGCTGGATCCGCTGCGTGGATGCCGAGGTAGAGAATAGCGACCAGCATCAGCAGAGAAGGCAGCATCGTATAGATGAAGAACTTGATGCTGGCATAGAGGCGTCGCTCTCCGCCCCAGATTCCGATGATGAAATACATCGGGACCAGCATGACTTCCCACATCACGTAGAACAAAAAGAGATCGCGCGCCATGAAAACGCCGAGCATTCCGCTGGTGAGGATCAGCATCAGCGCGTAATACGTCGCCGGCTTTCTGGTGATGCTGGTCCAGCTGCTGAGGACGCACAGCGGCATGATGAAGGTCGTGAGGAGAATCATCATCAGAGCGATGCCGTCGATCCCGAGCGTGAATCTTATTCCCCACATCGGAATCCAGGCGACGTCGACGGGAGATTGCCAGGCGGTCGCCGCGGAATCGAACGACCACCACAGGCCCGCCGAGACAATGAACTCGAGCAACAGCACGCCAAAGGCGATGCTGCGCGCTGAGCCGGAACCTGTATCGCGATCGGAGCTCTCTCGAGAGCCCGTTAGCAGAAGCAGCGCAGCCCCTGCAATCGGAATCAGCAGCAGCGCCGGAAGCACCCACGCGTTGTAGGCGACGGAGTCCAGTAGTGCGCGCATTATCGAGTCACCGTAGAGTGACCGCGCCAAGCACTGCGAGAACCCCAGCGACCAGCACCCAGGCGTACGTCCCCACTGCCCCGGTCTGCAGTCGAGACCCTACCCAGCCGAAGGCGCGTGTCGCCGCCGACGTGCCGTTCACCATGAAACCATCGATCAAGCCGGAGTCAACGCCTTTCCACAGGAAGATGCGCGAGAACTGATAGGTCGGGTTGACGATTGTGCGATCGAATGCCTCATCGACGAAGTACTTGTTGGCAAGAACGCGCTCGAAGCCCTGCTCTGGGAGTGAGTCGGTCTTGCCCACGAGGCGTTCCGGCTTCAGCCGGGCGAACGCGTAGGCGATTCCGGCAATTGCGACCGTGACTGCGGCGCCGATCAACAGCCATTCGGTGCCGGCGGAATGTTCGGCTCCTGCCGCCGCCGTTCCGGCAACGGTTGCAGCGGATCTGCCAACGACGGGATCGAGCCAGTGCTCGAGCGTCCCAATGGGCCCGATTGGAATTATCGCCGGAATGTTGAGCCACCCGCCGAAAGCGCTCAGCACAGCGAGTACGACGAGTGGGCCCGTCATTGACCACGGAGCCTCACCGAGGTGCGGCTGTTCCGCTTTACCGGTGCGATTCGGACCGTGGAAAGTGTAGATCATCATCCTCGTCATGTAGACTGCAGTCAGCAGAGCGGCGGCCAGACCTAGCACGTAAACGAGGTAAAGAATCGCGCTCCCCGGTATCCCGAAGAGAGATGCATCGGCAAGAGTGGAGTGCGCGGCGCGCGCGTAGGTTGCGCCGAGCACTTCATCCTTCGAGAAGAAGCCGGCAAAAGGCGGGATGCCGGCGATAGCCAGCGTTGCGATCCACATCAAGCCCCAGGTGATCGGCATGAATCGCCGGAGGCCGCCCATGTTCCGCATGTCCTGCGCGTCATCGGTGTTGTGCGAGTTATGATAGGCCGCATGCATCGCATAGATCACCGAGCCGGCACCGAGAAAAAGCAGCGCTTTGAAGAACGCGTGCGTGACAAGGTGAAACATTCCGGCCGTGTAGGCGCCGACACCGACGCCGACGAACATGTAGCCAAGCTGTGAAACCGTCGAATAAGCGAGAACCTTCTTGATGTCCCACTGCTTGAGACCAATCGTCGCCGCGAAAATCGCTGTCACCCCCCCGATCAGCGCCACTACCAGACCCGCGACCGGGGCCATCGAGAACAGCGTCGCACTCCGCGCGATCAGATAAACCCCCGCCGTAACCATCGTCGCGGCATGGATGAGGGCCGAAACAGGGGTCGGGCCAGCCATTGCGTCAGGCAGCCACACGTACAGCGGAATCTGTGCACTCTTCCCGGCGCAGCCGAGGAAGAAGAACAGGCAGATGGCGGTGACCAGTGCGCCACCGAAAGCGAGCGACGGGGCAGCAGCTTCGACGCCGCGGAAGTCGAGCGCTCCGATGTTGGCGAAGAGAAGAAACATTGCGATCAGGAAGCCAAAATCCCCGATGCGGTTGACGATGAAGGCCTTCTTCCCAGCGTCGGCGTTCGCCTTGTCGGAGAACCAGAATCCGATCAGGAGATACGAGCAGAGGCCAACACCTTCCCAGCCGACGAACAGCACCGGGTAGTTCGCGCCCAGCACCAGCACCAGCATGAAAAACACGAAAAGATTCAGGTAGGCGAAATAGCGGGGATAGCCGGGATCCTCCCGCATGTAGCCAACGCTGAAGATGTGGATCAGAGTTCCCACGCCGGTGATGACGAGTATCATCACCATCGACAGCTGATCTAGCTGAAGTGCAGCATCGATCTGGAGATCTCCTACCGGCATCCAGCTGAAGAAGGTGCGTACGAACGGCGCCTCCATGGATGCCGAACGCATCGCGCCGAAGATCGCCATCGCAAGAGCGAACGAGAGCGCGAGCACCAGCGGCCCGATGACACTTACGATACCCGCGTATCGGTGCGGCTTGATCGCATGGTGATCGTCGCCGTGCGCACCTTGCTGTTCTGCGGTCGAGATAGCGCGGGCGTCGCTGGGATGGACTGGAGGTCCCTTGTCGCGGGCATCCGATGCGTGAGCGCCGGCTCCATGCGAGCCCATGTCCGGGTCGGAAGGCCCCACATGACCCGCGCTCACCAGTGAAATGGCTCCGTTGATAACGAAGCCGAGCAACGGCAGGAGTGGCAGCAGCCACACCCATTCCGCCACGGTGCCCGCAAGAGGATGGGTATCGGCAACTGCCTGAAGGAGCATCATCCCTTGAGAAGGTTGATGTTCTGGAGGTTAACCGTCTGCCGATGGCGGAAGATCGCGATGATGATCGCCAGACCGACGGCTGCTTCGGCAGCGGCGACAGTCATCACGAATACGACGAACACCTGCCCCGCTGCGCCGTAGAAGCGGGCGAACGCAATGAACGTCAGGTTGACGGCGTTGAGCATTAGCTCGACGCACAGGAAGATGATGATCGCGTTGCGGCGCGTGAGCACTCCGACCACTCCGATCGTGAAGAGGACCGCCGACAGCGCCAGCGACTCAGCGAGCATTGGCTTCCTTTCGGCGGCCAAGGACTACCGCGCCGGCAATCGCAACAAGCAGCAGCACACTCGTCAGCTCGAACGCCAGCAGATACTCGTTGAACAGAGGCCGCGCCACTGTTCCGACAGCCCCGTACTTCTGCATTTCGCTGCCAGCGAATCCGGCGGGAACACGAAAGTCTGCCTGAATGCGCGAGCGGGAGACGACCATCAGCTCCGCCAACAAAAGGAGCCCGAAAAGAACGGCGCCGAATACCGGCCACCGGCCTCTGGCGTCTGCAATCTCGGACGGATGCCCAAGGTTCAGCAACATGATCACGAACAGGAACACCACCATGATCGCGCCGGCATACACTAGCACCTGCATCACTCCGATGAACTGCGCATCGAGCAGCACGTAGATCGCCGCCAGCGAAAACATCGTATTTACGAGCCACAAGGCGGCGGTAACGGGGCTCTTCCGCGTGACGAACGCAAGCGCGGATGCGATGGCGACGACGCCGAAAAAGTAGAAGTGAAACATGTAGAAGAGGGAGTAGTTGTCCTGCATCACTCCCCCCTTGGGTCGTCGGGGTCCCACATCTCGCAGACCGGATGGGTCTGGGCTGTCAGCCGCTCGAGGTCGTACACGAATCCGGCGCGAGAATACTCCGAGTTTTCGTAGTGCCGGCCCATGTGAATCGCTTCCTCCGGACACACCTCCTGGCAGTACCCGCAGAAAATGCAGCGAAACTCGTCGATCTCGAAGACGAGGGGATAGCGGTTCCCTTCCTCGTCTTCCCCCGGAATCAGCTTGATGCAGTTGGCTGGACACACAGTCGGGCAAAGTCCGCACGCGACACACTTGGCCTTGCCGGTCTCTGTCGTGAGCATGCGATGCGTCCCACGCCACCGCGGAGAGATCTGCCACTTCTCTTCGGGGTACTGCACCGTCACCCTGTGCGGACTGACCAGATGCTTGAAGGTCAACGCCATTCCCTTCAGCGTGGCCCTGACATAGCTCACGTCCTCGATGGGGCGATCGAGCACTTTTACGTTGATCGGCATTACCTGGTTGCTCCGGTTGCCAGCGG
>JALYOO010000313.1 GCA_030856845.1 Gemmatimonadota bacterium | reverse complement strand
CCCGCGCCACGATTTTCTCCAGATATTCCTTCACCTGCACGCCCGACATACGAACACGATAAAGCGTGTTGGCGAATGGCTGGATCTCGAACAGCGACCAGTACGTGACGGGCCCCGCGCGCAGACCCGCCCGAATACCCCCGTTGTTCATGATCGCGATATCCCCCTTGCCCGCCCATCGTTGAGCGTCGGCAATGAGGTTGCCGAGGGGGTATTGATTGCCGGTTCTGGAAAGGGGAGTCGACACAGTGCCGATCCGCCGGTTGACCCTGGCAGCGATTCTCCCTGATGCGCGCCGCACGATTGAGTCGATACTCAACGAGGGTGCCAGCGAAGCGTTGACCACCTGCCGCACCTCGCCAATCGCCGTTCCGGAAGGCTTGCCCGCCGTTAGCGGAATATCCAGTACGGCTATCGCTTGCCCACTCGACCGCGCCTGAACAACCGGGATGCCATTGGCTGAGAAGTCGACGACGCTGTGAGTGTGGCCGCTGACAATGGCGTCCACCTTTTCAGTCAGCGCGTTGGCCATGTCGATTATCTCACCCGTGCACCCCTCTGATCCACTCGGATTGCAGAACGCTCCATCGTGGGCCACGACTACAACGACATCCGCACCGCGCTCTCGCAGCGACCTTGCCCGAGCATCGACGATCGGCGCGGGATCATCGAACCTCAATCCGCGGACATGCGACGGCATTGTCGTGGTGGGAGTGAGGCGCGTAGATATGCCGATGATTCCAATTCGCGTTGCGCCCCGTGTTACGAGCGTATCGTCGGGAATCCACGGAACGTCTCTTCCATTCGTGAAGCGAACGTTCGCTCCGAGAATGGCGAAGCTGGCCTGCTTCATTCGAGCGCGAAGAGTGTCCACACCCCAGTCGAACTCGTGGTTGCCCAGGGCCGCCGCGGCGTAGCCTATTCTATTGTAGTAGTCCACAACGGGCCGGCCGAAGGCGAAATTGGAGGCAGGCGTCCCTTGGAACATGTCCCCGCCGTCCAGAATGAGGACTTCGCAACCAGGTGCGCATTCGTCACGCGCTTTCTCGATCATTGCGGCAACGTATGCAGCGCCGCCGCGCGGCACACCGGCGGCGTCCGTGCGGGGCTCGAGCGCACCGTGAAAATCGTTCGTGGAGATGATCCGCAGACGCGGTGCACCTGGCTGCAGGCCCGCCGGTGCATCAGCCGTCGCGGCGCCGGGATAGGCCAGCGCCCAGTTTCTCGTGAAGTAGTCGGCCGGCTTCAGTTCCTGCCGGCGCGTGACCTCGTCTATCAGCAGCTGCCTGATCTCCTCCTGCTTGTCGTAGACGACAGGGGCACCCTGCAGCATCGAGTACCCGCCCCCGCCCGATTGCCTGTAGTTATTGAGAGCCAGAGTGAAACTGTCCGTTGGGGTTACGGGCTTTCCCTTGACGCTCAGCGTGGTCACTCGCGATCCGATCGGCCTCGTGAGGTCCAGCGTGTAGTCCGCACCCGCGACGATGTCGTAGTTGTAGCCGGGTATCGTCGCATCCGTGATCGGAGCGCGCGATCCCGAAGCATCGAGAGCCTTGTAGTAGCGGCTGCTGAATTCGAGATACTCACGCAGCTGACGGCCGCTGATTTTGACCGCACGGAGCGTATTGTCGTACGGGTAGAGCCGTGCCATTTCGGCAACGGTGATGGAGCCGGTGTCGAGCCCGGCGTCGAGCGTGAACGCCGCGGTCGAGGCGAGGTCGGCGCCTGTCGCTTTCCTCTCCACTTCCAGAATCAGGTCGATGAGCGGAGTGTCGCGTAGACGAGCAGAATCTCCGCGCCACGCCGTTCTCGTGAACCCGATCACCGTGTTCGTGTAGGCGACCGTGGCGCGATGCGTCGGAGCCACCGCAGCAACCATCGCGGCCTGCTCAGTGTGCCTCGCGGCGGGAATTGTTTGCCCTCGCGATGACGCCACCCTCCATCGGCCGGCATCTCGCGCAATAGTGAGCGTCGCCACACCAAGCGATGTAGCCCAGTTCTTCGGCTGCACCAGCAGCGTAGAGCCGATGTGAAGGTCTTTCTGTTCCTTGTGCGAGTGTCCGTAGACTATCAGATCGATTCCTGAAATTTCCCGCGCGACGCGCGCAGCGACGTTCTCACTGGGCAGTCCAGTGGCCGCCGTGTCGTAGCTGGCCGGCTCATCGAGCCCGGCGTGCATTACCGCCACCACTACATCGGCACCGGCCGCACGGGCTTCCTCCGCGGCCGATCGAATCGCGGGGACGATGTCACCGACGCGAATGCGTCCCTTCACATTCTCGGCGTCCCAGACCATCACGCCCGGAGTAGTAGCGCCCACGATCCCGATTTTGACACCTTTTCGCTCCACAATTGTCCAGGCGCGGAAAGCATGCTTTCCGTCCGGCCGATAGGTATTTGCCGAGAGAAACGGAAACCGTGCCTGGGCGGCTGCGCGCTCGAGATACGGTACGCCGTAGTTGTACTCGTGGTTGCCGATCGCAAGCGCATCGTACCGGAGCAGGTTCATGGCAGCCACCACCGGATTGATCGCCGGCGGTTGTTTCATCGCTACATACGCGAAGGGGTTCCCCTGCAGGAGGTCGCCGGCGTCGACAAGCACCACCCGTCCGGGGTTCGCCGCACGGACCGAGTCGACGATCGTGGCCACCCGAGAGAGTCCCCGACCGGTTTCCGCGGAGTCGGCGTAGTAATCCCAGGCGCGAATGCGACCGTGAAGGTCGGTCGTGCTGAGTACGAGCAGCTCGAGTCTGTCCCCTGAACTATTACGATCACCGGAAGTGCCCGAGCCCGCCGGCGGAGAGCATCCTCCGGCGACTGCCGCTGCTGCTGCGACCATCAGCGAACGTCCGAAGAACTTCACAATCGCCTTTCGAACGAGGGGCTCACCAGGGCCTGCATTAGGCCAGAAAACATTGGGTAAGGTATGCGCGGTTGCGGTGGTCTGCGAGACTGGGGGTTGCGAGACCTTCGTCACCACTTCGTGACACGCGTCACGTTGACTGTTACGCAGCGCTTGCGCGAAGTTTACCGCATGGAGCAACCAGTGTCGTCCGGCGAGCGCGTGCTCGTCGTTGACGACGAGCCGGACATCGTTGCGCTCGTCGCATACCACCTCGCGAAGGCGGGATACAGAGTGGCGACCGCGACAAGCGGCCTGGACGCCGTCGAGCAGGCGAAGCGCGAGCGACCCGCACTGATGGTTCTGGATCTCATGCTTCCCGGCATGTCGGGCTTCGAGGTGCTGCGCGAGATACGAAGCGACCCTTCCACGCAGCGCATGGCGGTGCTCATGCTCACCGCCCGGCGCGACGAGCCCGACCGCATTAAGGGCCTGTCACTCGGCGCCGACGATTATCTTACCAAGCCGTTCTCTCCCGCCGAGCTGGTATTGCGGGTAAAGGCAATTCTCCGCCGCACTGGCTCGCCCACCGAGATGGACGACGTCCTCAAGGTGGGCGACATCGCGATCAACCGTTCCGCGCACTTGGTCGCGGTGGGAGGGTCGGAGATCGAGCTGACCCCAACGGAATACAAGCTGCTGCTCCTGCTGGCCGAGCGTCGCGGGAGGGTGCAGGCACGGTCGCTTCTGTTGCAATCCGTGTGGGAGGCGGCGCCGGATATTCAGACACGCACCGT
>JALYOO010000273.1 GCA_030856845.1 Gemmatimonadota bacterium | reverse complement strand
GTGCTGATGATCTTCTTCCCTTCGGACTTGGGGATGTACAGCACGCCATCCCTTAGCCGCAGCGAGCCGTCGACATGCGTATCGTCGAAGGGTCCCTTGATGGCGACGTCGATATTCGCCTTCAGGTTGCCCTTGTCGTTGTTCAGCAACAATGCATTGTTGGCGAACAGCTTCAGGTCGAACGACGGCGCACGCAGCGACCCAATCCCGATACCACCCGTCAGGGCGATACGACCGTTGCTGTGAGCAACCAGTGAGTCGAAGACTACGGTGTCGCCCTGCATGCGAACCGACGCGTCGATCGCCGACAGATTGATTCCAAGCGGAACAAGGCGCGCCTTGGCGTCGTCGAGATCGAGGCGTCCCGTTATTTCCGGCCGGCTGAGGGTCCCGGCGACCTTGAAATCCGCAACAGCGCGACCCTGGAGGTTGGTCACGATCGCGTTGACCTGCGGGATGAGATCGAGGGGAAGGCTGTCGGCGCGTATCGCGAGATCAATCTGGCGGTTCTTCGGAAGCCGCGGCCCGGTGACACCGGAGAGCGCGAGATTCACCGGAACCGTTCCTTCAGCGAAGAGAATCGAGGTCTGTCCCTCGCGCATGGCATCGGCGCGGCCGGTCAACGTCTGATTCGCGTAGCTGAGCACACCGTGCACTTCGGGAACGAGTGCGCCGTTGTAGAAGAATCGCTGGGTTCCGAAAGCGCCACTGAACGTGGGATCCGCGGCGGTTCCGGCGGCCTTGACATTGAACGACACCAGGCCGCGCGCGTCGATGTCGCTCTGTGCGAGCCGGATGACGTCTCCGACGGCAAAGTTATCGACGGCGACTTCTAGGTTCGCCCTTCCTTCCTTCGGTACCAGACCGTCGACGTAGATCCGGCCGTTCGTTGCGTTGCGCAGCTCCAGCTTGTCGACATCCACACCCGCGGGTCCCCAGTGCACGACCGATGCACGAGTGCTCCCCCACACTGTCGAGTCGAACCGCAGCTGCATCTGATTCAGGCGCAGCTCGTTTCTCACATTGTCGAGGGTGTATTCGGCATTTGCGGTATAGCTCGTTTTGTCGTCCTGTCGAACCGTCACCGACGCCGTTCCCAGGGGCTTTCGGTAGGTGACACGCGTCTCGACGCTGTCGAGGTCGAAACCCGCCGCAACCACTTCGGATGCGGCGACATTCACGCTGACATTGGACTGCGGCGTGAGCGCGTTGCCCCACGTATACTCGGCGAAGACGCGCTGCATCGAGTTGCCGCGCGCGATTATGTTCTGACCGGTTGCCGTACCCTTGAGCCCGAAATCGCGGATGTTGCCAGTGGCAACCCCGTCGGCGACGATGGAGCCCGAAAGCTCGCTCCGGCTTATCACGCGGGGAGTATCCACGACCGCGAGAGTGGGCAAGGCCTTTCCTGTCACCGCACGCTCGACCTCCGTGGCCCTGGCGATACGCAGCGAATCCGCTCGCGCGCGGGAAACCCGTCGGCCGAGAATGCCGGGCCGCGGAACGACGTCGCCCTCCTGCGGAGGCAGGAGAGACGCGAGCCGGTGCAGCGAATCGACGTCCACGTGATAGCGAAGCTCGCCAGTTCGACCTCGCGCCAGACCGAATGTCCCGCTCGCCGACGCGATTCCCTCTGGTATCGCCAGCTGCAGACTGTCGACGCGTGCCATCCCATCTGCCGCCGTCAGCCGCACAGTCGCAGATGTCACTGAGAGAGTGTCATAGGTCGATGACTGCACGTCCGCAACAAGCCGCGCGCGCATCGTTGCCGGATCGAGGCCCCGTCCTTCGCCAGACGCAGTAGCCGTGATCGACGTCCGCGGCGCCTTGGCGAGTATGCTGTTGGCATCGAACAGATTCGCGACGAGGTCGATGTCATATCCCTTCTCGCGACTGGCAAGATCGAGCGTACCGGTGAGACCGAGAGTCCCGCCATCAGGAAATGATAGATCCGACCGAACGGCCAGATTGCGCATCGTGCCAGTGAGGCGTACCGGCCCCGTAGCCGAGCTGCGAAGGCCGAGCGTCGGCGCGAATCGTCCCACCGTCGTCAGACTAAGAGGGTGCACGCGCGCATCGACGTCGAACCAGGAGCTCGCCAGTCTCGCACCTTCAGATGACCGCAGTGCACCGGTACCAGTGACTCGTGATACGCTGCCGCGATCGACGTGCGTGATGTCCGCGCGTGCAGTCATGCGCGATCGCGTCGAACCGTTGAGTGTCGCTGTCCCCGCCAGGGTGCCACGAAGCGGAAGGTCGTCGGCGAACTCACGCATCAGATCGAGCTGAACGGGTCTCATCGTCAACCGAAGGTTGTCGGCGTTGAACGATCCGTTGCCGAACCCCATCTGACCCGTCGCCAGCATCCGGCTGCGTCCCGACCTGCGATCGTCGAACGTGACATCACCATCGACATCCAGCGCCTCGCGATCGCCCGCCAGCTTCGCTCGGCCGTTCAGTATTCCCTGTCTTGGTGGCTTCAGCGTGGGGAAAATCTGCTGGATGAGCCGCGTATCGAGACTGGCGAAGCGCAGGTTCGTGTCATGCAGCCGGAAGTATTCGAGATTGTCGGTCAGGGTCAGGCCGAGGTCGCCGCGAAGGCGCGCATCGGCAATCTGCATGTCCGCGCCTCGGGCGACGTAGATGCTCGTGTCGCCCACCCAGTCCAGACGGAAATCGAGTGTGCCCGACCCGCGCTCGGGAAGGCGCGGCGAAACCCAGCGCAGATCGGCAAGTGCAACCGGGCTGGCCTCGAGCCGAAGTGCGAGGTCGTTGTTTCTGATATTGTACTTGCCATTGCCGGCGAGTTTGCTGCCCGGAAATCCGATGCGCGCCCCGTTGAACCATAGGGAATCGTTGTTGAACTCGAACCCGCCAGCCAGCGATCTCACATCCACCATGGGCGGCTTGAATGGCTCGGCGATCATGCTCAGCGACGCGACGTTCGCCAATCGCGTCTTGTGGTCGGGGTCCTCGATTCTCAGCAGTGGCAGCACCGCGTTGAGTCGATGAAACTTCGAGATTTTCTGAAATCCTCCGTCGACTCTCTCGACAAGAAGGCGACCCTCATCTCCCAGCGCATTGCGAACCGCATTCTCGCGCGCCGCCGCGGTCAGTCGTGCGTCCGGCGCCCATGGTGACCGAACGGCTATGTCCCCGTCGACGATCGTCACATCGGTAAACCTGATCCATTTTCCCCACCCGGTTCTGCGCGGATCAGCCGGTGTTGCCGGATCGCGCGGGAAGATCCGGTCGTAGTTCCAGATTCCGCCCTGTTTCCTGTCCAGCACGATTACCGGGCGGACAAGGCGAACGTCATCGAAGTCGATGCGGCTCGACGTAAGCGTGCGAAGGCCGTAGCGCGCATGCGCTTCATCCGCCTCCACGAACGGGGCCCCCGAGCTATCGGTGATGACCAGGTCGTGAAGCGTGAACCCCTTGAGGAGATTGCCGCTCACACGCCCGATCTTTACGATACCGTGCGCGTTGTTCTGAAGCGCGGACAGCGCTCGCTCTCGAACCTGATCGCGCCCCCAGTCGGTATTCGTCAGCACGAAAACCCCGACTACTGCCAGCAGCACCAAGCCAGTGATCGCCGCGAGAACGGCAACGAGACCCTTGCGCATCAGAAAGCTTCGCCGATCGAAAGATGGAGCGTCATTCTGTCGAGGACCCCCCGGAACCCGGAGCGGTAGGGACTGAACATGCGGGATTGCTGAATGGTGACGAGGCGGCGTTCCCCGTTCGCCACATCTTCAGTCACGACGGGAAGGGTTTCCGATTGTCCAGGGTTGATACCGATGTCGACGCGAATTGGTCCGACCGGCGAACGATACCGGACGCCGAAGCCTGGAGTCAGGGCTGCCTTGCTGCGCGGAAGCTCCGGGTTGGTCTTCTGGGAAACGTAGCCCGCATCGACAAAAGCCGCTCCCACCAGCGCCTTCCACAGCGGGAATCGCATCTCCACACTGGTTTCCGCGACGAAATTTCCGCCCAGAGGGCGAGTTTCGAAATCGCGGTTGGCGAGTGCAGGGGCGTTCGGATCGCAGCTGGTGATCGGGGCGGCTACGCAGGCAGAGTCGCCGCGCCGCAGTGTCGCCGCGGGAATTGTGAGCACGGACGGGCCGAGCTGATTCTCGCCGTACCCGCGGACGGACCGCGCTCCTCCGGCGTAGAAGCGTTTCCTCGGATGAAGGAGATTCTCGCCGTCCGTGGCACCGACCGCCTGCGCGGTGCTGCTCAGCGCGCGGACCCATCCGAGGCGAAGATGTCCCGCGAGCGAGCCTCGCTTTCTGATCTGGAAATAGCTGGCGACGTCAACAGTTGCGCGATTGTAGCGGAAGTCGGACGCCGTCAGCGCGGATGCATGCTCGGCATCGACCGTTCCCCGGTATCCCCGGGTGGGTGAAAACGGATCGTTCGCCCGGTTGACTGACGTCGCCAGCGACAGCGGCGACAGCCGCTGCTGCTGCCGGAGCGCATCGAGCGTCGGGCGGTCGCAAACGCCGAAATTCACGCAGAAGTAGACATCACCCGCGTCTACTCGGCTGATCTCGAAACGGTAATTCGCGCTGGCCAGCGCGTCGTCAGTCACCTTTCGCGTGAACGTGGCGCTCGTTCCGAATCCCCGGTCGACGTAGATGCCGGGCGCGCTGCGGCGGTGAGAGAAGAAGCTAGTCGCGAGCTCGTTCTGCGGCGCCCTGAACCAGGGCTGGCGGATGTTGATGCTGGCGTTGTAGGTGGGCGCGAAGTAGCGGGTGTCATCACTGCCAACCGCCTTGAAAACGTCACGAAACAGGAGCTTGCCATTGAGGGAGCTCGCCATCAAGTTGCCGACGGCGCCCTGCAGCTCGAGTCGGCGCGTTGCACCCCGGAAGTTGTAGTTCGTGTAACGCCCCTCGACCTGAAAGAAATCCACGGTGCTGAACCCCGCGCTCAGCCGCATCTCGCGCAGCGGCGATTCCTGCACCGTGACGACGACCACCTTTGTCGAATCGCCCTGCCTCGGAATCTCGATCGCCGCCCTTCGGAACAGGTTCGACTCGTAGAGGGCGCGCTGAGTACGGAGCATCTGCGACCGCCGGAAAATGTCGCCCGGCTTGATGGTGAGCACCTTCATGATCGTTCGCGTGGATACTTGCTGATTTCCTTCCACAATGATGTCCGAGATCGTCGCCTTCCATTTGGGATCGATGCTGATTCCGACCGTGGCTTGCTTCGTCGCCGTATCGACGACGATCGACGTATCCAGCGTCGCATCTGCGTATCCCTTCTCCCACAAGCTCTGCTGAAGAAACACGAGGCTTGAATCCAGGCGGAGCAGGTTGAGGGGACTCTTCTCGCCAAGTACTAGGCGGCGCGCGACTTCGGCGCCGGTGAGGACGGTGGCCTTCTGGGTGACGTTGATAGCGGAGACCATCGTCGGCGCTCCTTCTGTCACGAGGAACGTGACGCCAACCTTGTTGCTTCCGGCGGGTGTGACCAGCGTGTCGACGTCGGTATCTCTGTACCCCCGCTTCCAGTAGAAGACGCGAATGCGCAGCGGGTCGCGTTCGAACTCATCGCGCTTCAGATACTTCTTTCGGTAGAAGTATTTGGACTTGCTGATCCAGCAGATGGGAGTGAGGATCGCGCTGACGCAGCCCGATGCATCGGTCGCGATGCTTTTCTTGAGCTCTTCCTTCTCCATCGCATTGACGCCCTTGAAGTCGAGTCTGACTACTTCCGGGTCGACAGGAGGGGCTTTGCGCGGAGGCTGGGCCGCGAACGTTGCGGGAAGCAGCAGCAGGGCCGCTGCCGCGACCGCCCTTCCGAGGGGAAACGACCTCATGAACGCCTGCAGAGCAAAGCGCAGGCCGATGAGGGTCTAGAGACCTTCCAGTAACGCGTCGTTGCCTGGCGTGGCTGCAATCCGCTTGATGAGCCACTCCATTGCCGACGACGACGGCATCTGCTGCAGGCCGCGACGCAACGTGTAGACATGCTCCAGCTGATCTGGCCGGAAGAGCTTGTCCTCACGCCTCGTTCCGCTCGTCGAAACATCGATCGCGGGATAAATCCGCTTCTCGGCGAGCGACCTGTCGAGCTTGATTTCGCAGTTGCCGGTTCCCTTGAACTCCTCGAAGATCACGTCGTCCATTCTGGAGCCGGTTTCCACGAGCGCGGTAGCGATTATAGTCAGCGATCCGCCTCCGTGTTCCGGAGCGACCGATCTCGCGGAGCCGAAGAACGCCTTTGGCCTGGCCATGGCTGTCGCGTCGAGCCCGCCACTCAGCGTACGCCCGGTGCCCCGCTCGACGGTGTTGTAGGCGCGGGCCATTCGAGTGATTGAATCGAGAACGATCACTACGTCCTTGCCGAGCTCAACCATCCGGCGCGCACGCTCGAGCACCATTTCAGTGACGTCGGTGTGGCGTGCGGCAGGCATGTCGAAGCTCGACGCGACGACCTCGCCATATCCCCAGGTGATCATCTCGCTCACTTCTTCGGGGCGCTCGTCGACGAGCAGGACGAGCAGGACCGCCTGAGGGTGATTCAGCGCGACGCCTTCGACGATCGCCTGGAGCAACATCGTTTTTCCGGCACGTGCGGGGGCGACGATCAATGCGCGCTGTCCGTAGCCGATGGGAGCGATGAGGTCGATGGCTCGGCGGGTCAGCTCCGGTCCACCTTTCGCCGGTCGACCCGTCTCGAGCTTGAGCTTTCGCTCGGGATACGAAGCGGTGAGCGCGCCGAAGTCGGGCCGCCTCGCAGCCAGTTCGGGGTCGTCACCGTTGATTTGCGTGA
>JALYOO010000265.1 GCA_030856845.1 Gemmatimonadota bacterium | reverse complement strand
GGGGAGGAACGTTCGGCGATCTCTGGCCGACAGCGCAGGAATGCCGCGAGGAAATCCTGGCCGCGTTTCCAGACAACCCGGTGATTCAATTGCCGCAGTCGATGCACTTTGAATCGCGGGATGCATTCGATCGGGCCCGGGCGGCGGTTGCGCGGCATCGCAGGCTGACACTTCTATGGCGTGACACCGCCAGTCTCGAGACGGCCACACGCGAGCTGGATGCACCGAGCCATCTCTGCCCTGACATGGCCTTCTGTCTGGGCCCGCTGAAGCGGCTGCGCTCCGGCACGCAACCGATAGTCTGGCTTTCCCGCCGCGACAGGGAGAGAGCGATAGATCCGCCGGCTGAAGCCGGCGGCGTGACTGACTGGCTCGATGAGCGGCATACGGCGTTGCGCCGTGCGAACTACGCACTCATGGGGGCAACTACACGGCTGACACCTCGCTCACTCTGGCATCGACTGCTGATGAAAACCTACGTGCCGCTCGCTACGCAACGACTGGACAGAGGCATCGAGAAACTCTCTGTGGCCGAAGTCGTAATCACCGACCGTCTGCATGGCTCCGTACTGGCGATGCTGCTGCAGATTCCGCACGTGCTTGTGGACAACGCACACGGAAAGCTCTCTGCATTTCACGACACGTGGCTGCGAGACGTAGAAGGAGTTCGGTTCGCGCGATCAGCGGAGGAGGCGGTAATGATGGCGAATGGCCTGCTGGAGGGGCCGAGCTCGCCGCAGCGCCGGGACATTGCCCGATGACGGACGCTCGTCCCGCAGATGATCGAATCACCTACCTCATCGCGAACTACAATCAGGCGCGTTTCATCGCGGACTGCGTGCGGTCCCTGACAGCGCAAACGGATTCGCGGTGGATGGCGGTGATCCTGGACGACTCCAGTACGGACGGGTCCGCGGATCGCATCGGTACGCTGGTCGACGATGATGGCCGGATTCGCGTTCTATCGAGCGACCGCAACGTCGGCTACATAGCGACACTCGAGCGATTAATCGCCGAGGCGGGAACCGATATCGTCGCCATACTTGATGCGGACGACGCCGTCGAGCCCGAAGCGACTGCCGAGCTGCTGGCCGCGCATACGCGAAACCCCGGCGCAGCGCTCGTCTACTCACGCTTCGCGGAGTACGATGAGTCCCTGACGAACAGGCTCAGTGTCAACGGTGGTGTGGTGCCCATCGGCGGTACAGCGATCATCGACGGTCCTGTGGGACATATCCTGAGCTTTCGGCGCAGCGCGTACTCACGGACGGCCGGGCTCGATCGCGAAATGCTCTATGCCGAGGACAGGGATCTCGTCTACAAGCTGGAGGAGCTGGCTACGCCGGTTTTCGTCGACGCGGTTCTCTATCGTTATCGGACAGTCGCGGGATCCCACACCCGCGATCCGGAAAAACGGGAGATCGGCGCGAGGAACACGAGGAAAGCCCGGCTTGCCGCAGTCGAGCGTCGCCGGTTGTCAGGAGTCGCACAGCTGGCGGCCAGATGGGCGATTGCATGCGATTACGCCGCCTACAGTCACCATCGCTCGCATCCGGTGCGAATGCTGGCTTCAACGTTTGCATCTGTCGCGTCCGCTGTGTGGAGACGCCAGCGCGGGGCACAACCGCTGCCTTGAGCCCTACGGACCAGAGGCACCCGGAGCCGTGGAGTCAGCTCGTGTTGCGATACCTCTCGCACCCGAGAACTTCGCCATCAGACGCTGAAACTGCGGGGTGGACAGGAAGGATCTCAACAAAGGATCTACTCTCAGCATGTTCATCGAGAACCACGACGGAATGGACAGGGCGCGATCGAAATACACGGCTGCGCTGTCCGCATTTCCCAGCAGGACATACACACCGGCGAGGTTGATGACGAGGTCGGGACCTTCGAGCGCGTCCCGTGCAACTGGCAGCAACTGAATCGCGCGCTGCGCCGACCGTGCAGCATCGTCGGCCCTGTTCAGGCCCGCGTACGCGGTGCCGAGCGTGGCATGTGTCCATGCCTGTCCCGGCTGCTGATCGCGCATTTGTTCGAGGATGACCCGCGCGGAATCGAACTCCACCGTGGCGGCGTCGCGGCTGCCCATCTGCAACAGAAATCTCGCCTTGACCACATGGTAGCTCGCGCTGTCCAGGCCGTACGAGCCTGGATGTAATCGATTGACGAACTCCTGAAGGTTCTGGCCATACATCAAGCGTACCCAGTCCAGCATTGTGGGACGCCAATCCTTGGGAGGAATCTGTTCTTCCGCTCTCATGACGAGCCGTCGGGCCGCCGCAACGTCGCCGCGCGCACTGATGGCAAGCCGGGCCTGCTGGAGATAGCCTTCGAGAAAATGCGGTGCGAGCTCGGTAACGCGTGCGAGCGGTGCGGCGGCTTCGTCGTATTTGCGGACGAACATCAGAGTTTCGCCGAGATTGAACCACGCATTGTGTGACCGTGGATTCAGATCCGCTGATTTGCGATAGCTCGCGATCGCTTCATTCCATCGGCCCTGCCGGCGGCGAATGTTTCCAGTCTGCAGCGACACCTGCGCATTGCTCGGCTCCAGCGCGCCCGCTCGCGTCAGCTCACCCATCGCCTGATCGTAGTTGTCGAGGCCCCAGTACCAGTACAGCCCGAGAGCGAGATGTGCTTCGGAGAGCCCCGGGTCGAGCGCGACAGCGCGGTCAGCCGCAGCCTTCGACTTCACCAGGCGATCCTCCGTCAGATCGTATCGAAGCTGGTTCATCCACGCGTGCGTCCGGCCCAGCTTCGCCCACGCCAATGCGAAGTTCTGATCCAGGTCGACTGCCTTCTGATAGAAGGCGAGAGCGGATTCGACATCCGGTCGTGCCCAGCTCCGCTCGTATGCGGCGTTGCCCTGGAGGTAATTCCGGTAGGCCTCGATGTCGTCCGTTGGCTGCGTTGCGAGCCGTCTTCGCTCCGGCTGCAACAGCGCAATGCTCAGCTTCTCAGTCACCTGCTGAGCGATGCCTGCCTGAATCGCAAACACGTCATTGAGCGCGGCAGTTGTGTCGTATGGCAGGAGGACGTTTCCGTCGGAAACGCGGATCAACCGGCACGTGACCTTAACGGAGCTCTGGGTGGGATTGGACCCGCTCCAGCGCACCGTACCTTCGATCAGATAGTCAACGTCGAGCTCATCTCCGATCTGCTTCAGGCTCTTGGTGGTTCCGCGATACTGCACCGCGCTCGTTCGAGAAATGACCTCGAGGCTGGAGACGCTGGCGAGTCGCGTCGTGATCTCGTCGGACACTCCGTCCGCAAAGTAGGCCTCCGAGCTTGGTCCCTGATTCTGAAAGGGAAGTACCACAAGTCGTGTCGGCCCGGAGGGGCCGGAATTCTTCTTGACGCGGTATCCCGCGTACGCAGCGATGAGGAGTACGAGAGCCAGCCCGGCTCCCTGAAAGATTCTTGGCTGAATCCGCGGCAATTTCCGTTCAGCAGCCGGGGCGACCGGTGTCGTGCGGACGGGCACCGTGGCCGTCGGAGATCTCAGTGCTGCTGCGAACGCATCCGAAGTCGCAAAGCGATCCTCGGGCATTTTCGCCATCGCCGTCGCGATCGCGACATTCATGTGCTCCGGCACTTCGTCCCTCTCCGCGCTCACGGAGGGAATCGGCGCGGTCAGATGCTGGAGCATCAACGCCATGTTGGTCGGTGCGGCGTACGGTCGCTGGCCGATCAGCATCTCGTACGCCATGCAGCCCAATGCGTATTGATCGCTGCGCCCGTCGATGTTTGGTGCGCTGTCCCACTGCTCCGGACTCATGTAATACGGAGTGCCTGTAGCTGTGCCGGTGCGCGTCAGATTCGAGGCGGCCGCCTGATCGAGAGCCCGCGCGATACCGAAGTCGGTAATGACGGCATGTCCGCTCGACAGCAGGATGTTCTCGGGCTTGATATCCCGATGGACAATTCCGGTGCGGTGCGCGTAACCCAGTCCGTCGGCGATCTGAGCGATGACCCTCGTCGCGTCGTCGAGTGAAAGGCGGCCATCGCGCTTGAGCCGGTCGCGCAACGACTCGCCCTCGACAAAAGGCATGACGTAGAACAGCAACTCCCCTGCGTTGCCCGAGTCGAGGAGGGGCAGGATGTGCGGATGGTTGAGGCGCGCTGAGGTGTTTATCTCCCGAAGAAAGCGCTCGGAACCGACTCCTTCGGTGAGCTCAGGCCTGAGGACCTTTACCGCAACGACGCGGCTATGGCGAAGATCGTCCGCGAGGTACACCGTAGCCATTCCGCCCTGGCCCAGCAGACGCGTAACGCGATATCTGTCTGCCAGCGACGATGCAAGACGGTCCAGCAGTTCGGTAGAATCCTCACCCATTTGGTTGGCTCCGTCCGTCCACCCTCAGTGCGCGTGGCGCTGACCGAGGTGTTGCGCGGATGCGAAGCATACCGCAGCGAATGAGGGGGCACAACATCATTCGCGTCGTAAACACCAGCCGTTCCCCATGTAAGAAAGAAGTAAAGTTGCGACCGGAGCCAGCGGCACCCAGTATAGCCGTACGTGGCGAACTTCATTGCAGTTGTGGACCGGGACGAAGATCGTAGACGGCGGTTCGTGCACCGGTACGCACCGACATTGCCCCGGTGGATTCGCTGAGGATCGACGGGTTCGAAACCGGCGATTTCGCCGCTGTCTGGGCGGCGAATGACCGTGCCCCCGTCAGCACTGAGTCGTCAGCGACTGGCGCTGCGGTTATCTGGGGAGATGCGATACCGGGACCAGGCTCCGAG
>JALYOO010000256.1 GCA_030856845.1 Gemmatimonadota bacterium | reverse complement strand
GCTGCGGGTCGTGGCAACGATGATGGCGCTGGCCGCCTTCTGATATTCCGCCTTGTAGTTCTGGGTCAGTACGCGGAACTCCTGAATGGCCCCCTGCGGGAACGGATTCCCCTTGCTCGCGTCCTGGCCAACGACTCCGCCTTTGAGAACGTCGTTTTTGTAGGTCGCGCCGTCCACGAAGACATTGACCGCCTCGGACGGCTGCCCTCCGGCAGCGAAGAACTTGTCGCCGTTGTTCACGGCCTGGGCAGACATGCCGGGGACGAGCTTCGCGAGGTCCAGCACGTTCCGCTCGAAGTTCGGCAGGTTGTTGATCTGCTCACGCGAGATGTTCGTACTCACCTCAGACGTCTGTGTCTCCTGACCGCGCTCGGCGGTAACCTGGACTGCCTCGAGCTGCGCGGCGATCTCTGATGTCGACACATTCAAGTCGAGCGTCTGGCCTATCTGCAGCTGCAGCGAGCGCGTCTGTGGCTGGAGTCCGACTCTTCGAATACTTATCTCGTACACACCAGGCCTGAGCCCGGGGAGATAATAGAATCCGGACGCGTTGGTTGTCGTACCGCGAGACTCATTCGTGGCGGCAAGACGAGCTACGACCTGTGCGTTCGAAATGGCCGCACCGCCTGGACCAGTGATGTAGCCGCGAAGGCTGCCACTCGTTGTCTGAGCGGCAAGGCTGCCTCCCGCTATCGAACAGAGCGCGAGCGCCATGAAGAGAGCTCGAAGGAAAGTGCGTGGACTGAGGGTGTTGTTCATCTGCTTCTCCTGTGGTTGAACCAATTACCGATTCGTGCATGGCCGGGTTCTCTGCTAATGCTCATGACCCGCCCGGCCGCACGAGGAGCGAATCATGAGGGTGGTGCGAAGCACATCCCGACGCGAAACGTGCCGTTCCTTCTCCAGCAGCGCGGACATCAGCCTCGTCGCCGCCAGTTCACCCAGTCCCGCTATCGGTACGTTGACAGTGGATAGAGGCGGGCTCAGATGGCGGGCGATGGATATGTCGTCAAAACCGGCTACGGCGATCTCGTCGGGCACGCCGACCCCGGCCTCACGCAAAGCGCTCAGCACGCCGATAGCCATCGAGTCATTCGCCGCGAAAATCGCCGTCGGCCGCACGGACAGGCTGAGTAAAGCGCGAGCCGCTTCAAACCCGGAGTCCTCGGTGAACGCTCCGGGAATCTCCCACCTGCCATTTCGCCTGATCCCCGCCTCGCTCAAGGCGGAGTGATATCCGCGCCGACGCTCATTTCCATCTCTGTTTCCGGCAGCGCCAGTCACGATGGCGATTCGGCTGTGGCCGTGTCCTATCAGGTGCCGGACCATTCCGCGTGCGCCGCGCATGTTATCGATGGTGACCGAGTCGAAGGCCGACCCGCGAATGGTGCAATTCAGCAGCACCACCGGATGACTGTCGGGAAGGTTCGCTATCAGCGCCTGAGCGTCGATGTCCGGCGACATTACAATGACGCCGTCAACGCGGCCCCGCATGGCGCGCATTGCCGCCTCGATCTCACATCTCTCGTTGTGTGATCCAGAAACAATGATGTGATAACCCGAACGCCTGGCGGCGAGATCGATGCCCCGAATCACCTCAGAGAAAAACTCACCGTAGAGGTCCGGCAAAAGCACGCCAAGGGTGTGTGTTCTGCTGGTGCTGAGGCTGCGCGCGCCTCCGTGTGGCGAATAGCGGAGAGCGGTGGCGACTTCGCGAATGCGCCGCTGCGTCTCCTCTCGAACCGCCACCGAACCGCTGAAGACACGTGACACAGTTGCTACCGAAACAGAGGCTACGCGTGCTACGTCCTTGATCGTTGCCATGTCCCCTGGGTTGACGGACAAAGTCAATCAGGTGTTTCTTTTCCCAATCTGGGCAGAATGTAATCGTTTACATTCTGGCGCGCGAGGCCAGTCTTCGGGGGCAGCGCACCGAAACGGGTGCAACATCTGCAATAGATGCACACGTCTACTACATTCGCCCCAGACTCAGCCCCTCGGCACCCGTCCGTAACCCACACCTGAACCATTTGGCAACGGCAACACCTCCCCGGCCCGTTTCTAACAGACTGCTCGACTTCTTCCGCCGCGGTGAGCAAGGCCCGGACAGAAAGCTCGTCGCCCCGATCAGGGGCGAGGTGCTGGGCACGGAACGACTCGCGAGGCACGCTCGCGCAATCGCCCGCAAGCACAAGCTGCTTCCGGCAAGAAAGCAGCGCGGTGCGGGGCCGTTACTCGCCCGGCTCGATGATACTCGCGGAGTACTGGACGACATTCATGACAAGCTGAGCGATGGCGCGGAGCGGGGAATCGATATCAGCCCCGCGGGCGACTGGCTGCTCGACAACTCGTACGTCGTTCAGGAACACATCCGCGAAATCCGCACGAGCCTTCCCCGCAGCTATTACCAGGAGCTGCCAAAACTCGCCACGGGAATGCTCGCCGAGTATCCACGCGTGTACGACGTGGCGATCGAGCTGATCGCGCATACGGAGGGCCATCTCTCGTGGGAGAACATCAGCCTATTCGTCGGCGAGTATCAGAAAATCGCGCCTCTGAAGATCGGAGAGCTGTGGGCGATCCCGACGATGTTCCGGCTCGGTCTCGTGGAAAATATCCGTCGGATGTCGCTTCGTGTCGCATCTCGCCTGTTGGAGGTGGAAGCCGCCGACGAATGGGCAAAGAGGGTGATGGCCGCGAACGACAAGTCCCGCGAAGCGCTCACTCAGGAGCTCGACGCGTTCATAGAAAACCATCCCCCTTTCACGCCGACGTTCGTCGCACGCTTTCTTCACCAGATCCGCGGTTATCAGGTGAACTTCACTCCGTTGATCTGGCTGGAGCAGTGGATAGCGGAAGATGGGCCGACGGCCGAGCTGGCGGTAACCCGCTCGAACAGGATGATCGCGCTGACGCAGCTCACGGTGTCGAACTGTATTACCAGTCTTCGCACGATCGCTCGTCTCGACTGGAAGGAATTCGTAGAAGGGCAGAGCGCCACCGAGAAAATTCTGCGCAAGGATCTCTCCGGCCAGTACTCGATGATGACGTTCGGAACGCGCGACCACTACCGGCACATCGTAGAGCACATCGCCAAGCGCACCCAGAAGCCTGAAGAAGAAATAGCGAACGCCGCACTCGGACTTTCCGTCACGGGCCAGGGCCTTGGCGATCGGCAAGCCCATGTCGGATACTATCTGATAGA
>JALYOO010000243.1 GCA_030856845.1 Gemmatimonadota bacterium | reverse complement strand
ACACGCCATCAAATCAGCCCTTTCGCATGGGCCCTCGATGGTGTCCACGGCTCGAATGAAAAACGTGAACAGAATTCCGCCAAGAATCTCGTACTCTTTCAGAATCTCGTACGCATCGAAGCCCTGTTGGTGCCGAAGGGCGCCGAGCTCCATTGCTTTTGCCACGACAGGAGCGTCGGTGCTGATCTCTGCACCGGGGCTTTCGACGTAAGATGCGATCCCGTCGATCAGCAGCGGGACATGGTCGAGTAGCTCGTCAGAAGGAAAGATCTTGTTGGGGACCAGTGACACGCGCGCATTGATCCGTTCCAGCCATTGCCTGGTCAGGTCCTCGCGGGCATCCCTGAGGCGGGATGCCAGAGCGCCGGCAATGACACAATCAGGCAGCTCGACGGACGGCTCCTCGCGGTGAGCAATCAAGCGCCAAGCTCTCTTTCCAGCGCGCGGACACCGACATACTCCGCCTGATCGACAAACCGGCTCAGTGCGTTCGTCGCGTCTTCAGGCGTCAATTCCCCGGATTGCGGGACAGCCTGGCGAACAAGTTGATCGAGCTCTTCGCGTATGATCATGAACTCCCTCCGCATCGCCGACTCGCTCCACCCGAGCCTTGCCCGCTGCGAGCCGTGTCGCTCCGCTACGAGTCGCTGGATCTCCATTGCGTCCGCGAGCATCTGCGAGGGTTGTCCCGCCGCTTCCTCGATGACGGCGAGCGAGCTCAGCATGTCGGCAATGAGCGTCGACAGATGATCGGCGACCTGCGACGTCCTGAGTCCGGTGGCCATTCCAATACCGGGGTCGCAACGGATACGGCCGACGACTCTGGTGACGATGGGCTCGAGTTGTGAGAGGACGCGGCTCGCGACCTGGGCCAAACCTCGCATTTGTCGTTCGACTGCCGGAGCACCGTCGATTCGTTTCGTCGTCATTGAAGAAAGCTCGGCTACAGCGCTGGAAGCCGGCTCTGGGACAGCTCCCCCGGCCTCGGCTCTCGCATCAGCCGGCAGCCAGAGTGTGAATGTCGATCCCTTTTTCAGCTCGCTCACTACGGTCAGATCCCCACCCATAGCGCGGGCGAGCCTTCGCCCGATGGTGAGTCCAAGCCCGCTTCCCTCCTGGGAGCGCGTCGGCCCCGACTCGGCCTGTACGAAGGGCTCAAAGATCGCGCCGAGTTTTTCTTTCGCGATGCCACTCCCGGTATCGCTCACTCGTATACAGATGTAGGAGTTTCGGGGAAGAAGCCTGGCGCCCTCGGCAGGAGCGGAGACCTTTGCCTCAACCGTTATTCTTCCGGCGGGTGCGGTTGATTTGACCGCATTCGACAGGAGATTGACGACGATCTGACGCACCCGCTCGTCGTCACCCACGTAAGGTGGCAACGTTTCTGCTCCGGGTGTTACCAGAAGCTCCAGATTCTTTGCGAGAGCCTGTGGCTGCACGAGAGTGATCGCCGAGGTGAGCGCTTCAGAAACCGACGACGGCATTGCGGCGACGTTCAACCTGCCGGCTTCGACCTTTGCGAGGTCGAGTATGTCGTTGACGAGTCCGAGAAGGTGCTTCGCACTGATTCGAATTCGACCGACCTGTTTGCGCATTGCGTCCGTGAGGTCGCCGGACATTCCTAGCTCCATCAACTCGGAGTATCCGAGGATGGCGTTCAGCGGAGTTCTCAGCTCGTGGGACATGATGGCGAGGAACTCGGATTTTGCCTGGCTCGCTGCTTCAGCCTCCAGTCTCGCATCGCGCTCGCAGGCCAGCTGTCGCGCACGCTCCTCGGCGTGCTTTCGATCGGTGATCTCGCGAAGGGAGACAAGTTCAACGGTCTCGCCCTCCCAATCGGTATCGACGACCCGCAGCTCGGCGTAAACGACGTCCCCACCGCCACGCCGCACAATTTCCATCTCAGTCGTCTCTCCCGCGATAACGGGCGTTCCAAAAGGCGTGCCGATGAGGTCTTTCGCGGGTCTGTTGAACAGCCTCGCGGCCGCCGGGTTCGCGAAGCGGATATCTCCGCGCCGATCGACAACGACGATGCCGTCGGCGAGACTCTCTATGATTGGACGCAGCCGGTCCCAATGACCGCTGGCGGGTTCGGCAGGGATTGCGTTGGTCACGTCTGAGGTTCCACTTGTCATACCAGACCATGGCCTCGAAAAAAAAGGATGTCAACCGCTTTGCTGTGGGAGCGGGGAAAGACAGCAGCATACACCGCATGTCTGTGGCTCAGGTCATGCAACCACCGGGCCCAATAGGGCCTCGGTTCTGGCACGGAAGTTCAAGCACAATTGGGATTCAAGCGCATACCTCCTGGGAGGCGACCTGTCAAAGTACCTGCTGAGGTTGTTTGTAACGGGCGCAAGCTCACGAAGCGGCACAGCCATCGCCAACCTGCGGCGTATTTGTGAGCAGGAGCTCGAGGGCTTGTACGAGCTCGAGATCATCGACGTGCTCGAGTTTCCAGAGGTCGCCGAAACCGAGAAAATTCTTGCGACACCGACTCTGATCAAGTCTCTGCCTTTACCCCTCCGACGCGTAATAGGGGACCTCTCGGACAAGGATAAAGTCCTGCTCGGACTCGAGGTGCAGCCAAAATTGAACAGTGACACTACCGAGGAGGCGAAGTCATGACTGACCGAAGAGGCGAAGTCATGACTGGCTCCGGCAAATACCTAGCGGTCGAGAAGATCGCAACCGGAATATCCAGTTTTGACATTATTGCCAAGGGCGGGCTGCCCCGAAATCGCACAACTCTTATATCCGGCACCGCAGGAAGCGGCAAGACGATTTTTGCGGTGCAGTTTCTTGCGGCTGGTATCGAGCTTGGATACCCAGGCGTCTTCGTGACCTTCGAGGAATCAGCGACGGACATTCGCAAGAACATGCGAAGCTTCGGCTGGGATCTCGAAAAGTGGGAGACGGAAGGACTTCTGACATTCGTCGATGCCTCGCCTGATCCCGAAATCGACTCCGTTGAAAGCGGGAGCTTCGATCTCGGCGCTTTGCTGGCCCGCGTTCAGCACGCCGTCCGAAAGGTCAAGGCTGAGCGAGTTGCGGTGGATTCGCTCGGCGCCGTGTTCTCCCAGTTTTCCGACCAGTCGATCGTGCGGAGTGAGCTGTTTCGCATCGCTTCGGCCCTCAAAGCCCTTGGCGTGACGGCCGTTCTCACGGCAGAGCGAACGGACGACTACGGGCACGTTGCGCGCTTCGGCGTGGAGGAGTTCATCGCGGACAACGTGATGATTCTGCGG
>JALYOO010000223.1 GCA_030856845.1 Gemmatimonadota bacterium | reverse complement strand
ACTACGACGAGCCGACCCACCATACTTCCCTCACGGGAGCTACGATGCGACTTCTGAATACACGCTTGATGACCGGCCTGCTCGTTCATTTCGTCGCCGCTGGCGCCGCGACGGCGCAGGCACCAGTGAGTCCGGGCCCCCCGATCAAGGTGGCAGATCTCAACCGGTCATACGGCGCCTGCACCGATTTCTACAGATTCTCGGGGGGCGGATGGCTTGCGGCGAACCCCGTACCCGCCGCGTTCGCGTCGTGGAGTCCGTTCACCGAGCTCACTGAAAGAAACAACCTTGTCCTCCGCGACGTCCTGGAAACGGCGGCGCGAAACGCGAGCACCACGTCAAACCCGAATACGAAAAAGCTCGGCACGTTCTACGCGAGCTGCATGGATTCGACGGCAGCGGAAGCTGCCGGAGCGAAGCCGCTGGAGAGTGAGTTGAGCAGGATCGCGGCGATCACCACGGTGCCGCAGCTGACAGCGCAGATCGGCCGCCTGCACGCCCTCGGGCTGGGATCTTTCTTCGGGTTCGGCTCCGCGCAGGACGCCAAGGACAGCAAGCTCGTTATCGTCTCCGCCAGCCAGGGAGGCCTCGGTCTCCCGAACCGCGAATACTATACGAAGACTGACGAGGCATCCGAGCGACTGCGCAGGGAGTACGTCGCGCACGCCGGGCGTCTGTTCGAGCTCGTTGGTCAATCTCCGGAAGTGGCACGCGCCAACGCGACAAAGGTGATGGCGCTCGAAGTCATTCTCGCGAACGCGTCGAAAACACCCGTGCAGCTGCGCGATCCCAACTCGCGGTACAATCCGATGACGATCGCGCAGGCCGATGGCCTTACCCCTGCGTTCGATTGGGGCGCATTCATGTCAGCCGTGGGACTTACCGGCGTCACCAGCCTCAATGTTGCGCAACCGGATTTCTTTCGGGCCGCCGGCAAGGCGCTGACCGAAGTACCGCTCGAGGATTGGAAAGCGTACCTGGCGCTTCGCGTCATACAGCGCGCCGCGCCCCTGCTCAGCTCGAGCTTCGTCAACGAAGGATTCGCCTTCACATCAAAATTGTCGGGGGCACGCCAGATGCAGCCCCGATGGAGACGCTGTCTCAACGCAACCGACGGAACGCTTGGCGATGCGCTCGGCCAGGAATACGTCAAGGTCGCGTTCACTCCCGCCGCCAAGGCGAAAGCGATGGAGATGATCGCAAACCTTCGCGCGGCTATGGGCGACCGAATAGGGAAGGCATCCTGGATGAGCGAAGCGACACGCCGTCAGGCGCTCGAGAAGCTGGCCTCGTTCAACAGCAAGATCGGATATCCTGACACGTGGCGCGACTATTCGGCACTTAGCGTTCAGCCCGGCCCATACGCGGTGAACGCGCTGGCCGCGCGCGAGTTCGAGATCAAACGCAATCTCGCCAAAGTCAGCAAACCCGTCGACCGCAACGAATGGTTCATGACGCCGCCGACGGTGAACGCCTACTACAGCCCGCCGCTCAACGAGATCGCGTTCCCGGCCGGCCGCCTGCAACCGCCTTTCTTCCATCCATCGTTCGATGCGGCAGCCAACTACGGCGGTATCGGTGCCACTATCGGACACGAGTTGTCTCACGGATTCGACGACTCGGGCAGACAGTACGACGCCCAGGGGAATCTGCGAGACTGGTGGACGCCGGAGGATGCACGCGGCTATACGGACCGTGCGTCCATCGTCGAGCAGCAGTACAACGGCTACACCGTCCTCGACAGCCTGCACGTGAACGGCAAGCTGACCCTCGGCGAGAACCTCGCCGATCTCGTCGGAGTGTCATTGGCCTACGACGCCCTTCAGAAAGCGCTTGCCGGAAAGCCCCGCCCGCTCATCGACGGTTTCACTCCCGAACAACGATTCTTCCTGGGTTGGGCGCAGGCGCGTCGCGGCAACGTGCGACCGGAGCAGGCTCGCCTTCTCATTCAAACCGACAGCCACGCTCCCGGTGAGTATCGCGTGAACGGGCCGCTCTCCAATATGCCGGAGTTCGCTGCTGCGTTCGCGTGCAAGCATGGTGACAAGATGGTGCGGCCGGAAAACATTCGCGCCCGCATCTGGTAGCGAGGCGTCACAGGAGCGACCATGAAGACGATGCGGATTCCGAAAGACGAGGATGCGCCGCTGGAGGTGACGCGCGCTGAGGAGCTTGCGGACGAAATCGGACGGGCGCTCGAGGGAACTGCGTGGCACGGACCCTCGCTGAAGGAGCTGCTCGACCATGTCACTGCCGACGAGGCAGTGCAGCGTCCAGTCGCGACTGCGCACAACATCTGGGAGCTGGTCCTCCACATTACGTCGTGGGCGAACATCGCTCTTCGCCGGCTGGTGGGCGGTCAGGTGGAACCATATGAAGACGAGGACTGGCCGCCGCCAGGAGAGATTTCCGCCGAGCGCTGGGTCGCCATCCGGGCAGACCTGGCGGAAAGCCATGAACGTTTGCGCCGGATAGTTCTTGCACTTAGCGATGCGCGATTGTCAGCGAACGCTCCGCAAAGCACCAATTCGGTGGCGGTGATGCTGCACGGTGTCGCGCAGCATGCTGCCTATCACGGAGGACAGATCTCGCTGTTGAAAAAGGCAGTATCCATCTACCACCGCCGGCAGGCGATATGAGCGGGTTTCGCGCGGTGAAGCCCGGCCCCGATGAATATCCTCCGTTCATGACGGAGTACGTATCGCGGGTGCCGGCCGGCGATGTAGTGGAGATACTGAAGGCACAGACCGCAAAAACAATGGCACTTCTGCGCGGATTGCCCGAATCGATGGGCGATCACAGCTACGCGCCCGGAAAGTGGACGATTCGCCAGATCGTCGGCCACCTGAGTGACGCCGAGCGGGTCTTCAGCTATCGGGCTCTCAGGTTCTCGCGGGCGGACGCGGCTCCGCTGGCGGGTTTCGACGAGAATGCTTACGTCGATGCCGCGCCATTCACCCGTGTTTCACTTTCCGACCTGATCGACGAACTCGAGCATTTGCGGGCCGCAACGATTCATCTCTTCACCAATCTCGACGAGGACAGTTTCACGCGGGCCGGCGAAGCAAACGGAAAGCGCACTTCGGTGCGTGCGCTGGCGCATGTAATCACCGGTCACGAGCACCACCACGTCGACGTATTGCGCGCTCGCTACCTCGGAGCCACGACAATGACGGCAACGGGTAGCTGATATGAATCGCCGCAGTTTTGTGCATCGCGCGACCGCAACTGCGGCGGGGTTCGGCATTCTTCGCACGGTGGAGGCTTGCGCCCCGCCGCAATCCGCGTCACCGCCGCCGCCGCTTGTTCCGTTCCCGGGAACATTCACCGAGCTTCGCGACCGATACTTCCTCTACAGCCTGGAGCGAAATCCGGTCACCTCGACATACCTCGGAGGCGACGGATACAGTCCGACACTGGCGGCGGCGAACTCGCGGCTGCGCGACTACCGCCCCGAATCCATCGCCGCGGAGCTGGTGTTCTATCGCACCATGAAGGCGTCCATCGGGCTCACCGCACCGGCGACCCTCACCCCGCGCGACCGCGCCGACCACGAGCTGATGAACGCCCAGCTCGACTTTCTCATCCGCCAGATCGGGGTGCACAGGTATCACCAGCGCTCGCTGGATACTTATGTCAGCGAGCCGTTTCGAGGTGTGGACTGGCAGATACAACAGATGTCCGAGCTTCCCGGTGGACTGCTCGGCTCCGAGGCGGACTGGCAGCAGGTGGTCGCTCGGACTCTCGCGACGCCAGCGTATCTGGATGTGGCGAAAGCGAACCTACTCGCCGGTAAGAAAGCAGGGTTGATCCCCGACCGGCGAATGGTTCAGCGCGATGGCATTGCCGGCAGCGCCTCCAATGCGGAGTACTTCCGCGCGACGCTGCCGCGAGCCGCACAGCGATTTATCGGTGCGCGGCCGTTTGGACCGCCGATGCAGGCGCAGATCCTGGGCGCCGGAATCGCCGCGGCCACCGCGTGGGAGCAGTTTGCAGCATTTCTCGCGGCGACCTTTGACGTCAACGAAGCGGTGGACCGGTATGCCGCCGGCGAGCTCGAATATGAATGGCGTGTGCGAAACGTTTTGCGGGATCCGCGCACCGCGCTGCAACTGTTTGAGTACGGGGCCGAGCAGGTGGCTCTCTACACCGGCAAAATGGTGGAGGTGGCGCGGGAATTTTCGCGCGAAGCGAAACTCAACCTCCGTTTCGGAACTCCGGCGGAAAACTACGCCGCGGTGCGCCGCGTGATGGAATTTTTGTCCAAGGATGCGCCGAAGGACGATGACCAGCTGTTCAAGTGGTATCGCGACGCCGGTACACGCGCGGTGGCCTACGGGCGCGAGCACAAGCTTTTCGACATCCCGGCAACCTACCGCCTTGACGTTGTGCCGACTCCACCGGTACTGAGAAGCACGATCGACGCTGCGTACTATCCTGCTCCACCGCTCAAGAAGTCCGGTGTGGGGCGGTTTTACCTGACACCCACCGGCAACGACGCTGCGGCTCTTCGGCTCAACAACTTTTCTTCCGTGGCGGACACCGCGGTTCATGAAGGATTTCCCGGCCACGATTGGCATTTCAAGTATATGACCGAGCACGGAGCGGAAATCTCCAATATCCGGTGGCTGACACCCGGCGCGGTCGAGGACTCGGCGTCGATGTGGAGCGACTCGATGGCCATCGAAGGCTGGGCGCTATACACCGAAGAGCTGATGTCCGAGCCGGTGCCGAACCACAAGTACGGATTCTATTCCGCCGGCGAATACCTGTACGAACTTCAGGGCCAGCTGTTGCGGGCAGTGCGGATTCGCGTCGACGTCGGCATTCACACTGGTCGGATGTCGTTCGATCAGGCAGTCGACTACTTCACCGAACACGTATCGTTCCTGCCAGGTGCGCGGCTTCGCGTTGCGAGCGACGCCGAAGCACGCGCGGTAACCGACGGCGCAACGCGCGCGATCTATCGCTACTCCAAGTGGCCGACCCAGGCCATTACCTACAACCTTGGCAAGGTCGCCATCTCCGAGCTTCGCGACGCCTGCCGCGCAAGAACCGGAGCGGCGTTTTCACCCCGCGAGTTTCACGAGCGATTCATGCGTGAAGGGTCGATCCCGGCGGCTTACATACGCGACCAGTTCCTCGCTGCGTGCGGCACGGCCGCTCCTCCATGACGAGCAGGCGCGAGTTTCTCTCCGGTATGGCCGCTGCCGGAGTGAGCGGCAACGCGATGTTCCGCGAGAGCGCCATCGCGACTCTGTTTCGCGCCAGTGTCATCGCCGGCGATCGCACCCCGGAAGCC
>JALYOO010000204.1 GCA_030856845.1 Gemmatimonadota bacterium | reverse complement strand
CCGCCAGACAGATCTGCTTGTGGCGGCGGGGGCAACCGGAAAGCCTGTGAATGTGAAAAAGGCTCAGTGGCTTCATCCCGAGGGCATGAAGGGCGCGGTGGAGAAAGTGCTCGGCCAGGGTGCAGGACGGAGCGCTTCGGTCGCGGTTACCGAGCGCGGAACGTTTTTCGGATACGGCGACCTCGTCGTCGATATGCGGAGCTTCACCCGGATGCATGCGGCTACCGGCGCTCCCGTTGTGTTCGATGCGACCCACAGCGTGCAGCGTCCAGGGCTTGGTGATGCAGGGGCAAGCGGGGGAGCGCGCGAGTTCATTCCCATGCTCGCTCTCGCCGCTGTTGCCGCGGGCGCGAACGGACTGTTCATCGAGACACATCCGGATCCCGACAACGCCCCAAGCGATGGTCCCAACATGCTTCCTCTGTCGGAGATGGAGCGGCTGCTGTCGAAAGTTGTTGCCGTGTGGGAGACTCTGAACCGATGAAAACGGCCGAGATCATCGACCGCGGCCGCAGAGTCATTCGCATGGAGAGGGAGGCACTGGAGGAAAGCGAGCGCAGGCTTGGCGAGAGTTTCGCTCGCGCGGTGACAATCCTGGCCAGGTCGAAGGGCCGTGCAATTGTATCGGGAGTCGGCAAATCCGGATTGATAGGGCGCAAGATTGCGGCAACGCTCACGTCGACAGGCACGCCCGCGACCTTCCTGCACCCCTCCGAAAGCCTCCATGGCGACCTCGGGATAGTTGGCGCAACGGATGTGGCGATTCTCATATCGAAGAGTGGCGAGTCCAACGAGCTGGTGTCTCTGCTCGAGCACCTGAAGCGACTCGGCGTTTGCACCATTGCTATCACCGGGGATCGCGGCTCCACCCTCGCGCGTCACACCGACGTCTGGCTCGACGCCTGGGTGAACGAAGAGGCCTGCGTACACGATCTCGCGCCCACCACCAGCACAACTGTCGCGCTCGCGCTCGGCGACGCGCTCGCAGTCGCGCTGCTCGAAGAGAAGGGATTCAATGCGGACGACTTTGCCCGCCTTCACCCCGGCGGAGCGCTCGGTCGGAGACTGCTCACTCAGGTTCGCGACGTAATGGTCACTGGCGCGCTTGCGCCGGTTCTGACCGCGGAAGCGACAATGAGGGAGGCGGTGGTACATCTTGCCGAGCGGCGGGGTATAGCGGTGATATGCGACGAGCATCAGCGCGTTGCAGGCGTGGTGACCTCGGGAGATCTGACGAGATTGATGGAGCACGAGGACAACGTGATGCCGATTCCCGTCGATCGCGTAATGACGCGTAGCCCCCGCATCGCCCGAGATGACGAGCTCGGCAGCGCAGTCGTCTACAGAATGGAGCAGCATGGTATCATCTCGATGCCGGTGGTCGATGCCGACGATCGGATGATCGGCGTCATTCACCTGCACGACCTCATGCGGGCGGGAGTGGTATGAGAGTGTGGTACGTGATGCCGCTGCTGGCCGTGGCGGGCTCCCTCGTGCTCCTCGCGTGCGACAGCAAGACTGAGCCGCCGATTCGCCGAACTTCTACGCTGGCCGACTCTGCCGACCAGGTAATGTTCGGAGCAAAGTTCAATCTGACAGACAAGGGACTGTCCCGCGCGGAGCTTCATTCCGATACGGCCTATTTCTTCGAGGACAACACGAGAGTCGAGCTGAGGGACATCGAAACGACTTTCTTCACTCTGACCGGTGCGCGCGACGCCTTTTTGACGGCGAAGCGAGGCACCTACAACAGCCGCTTCGGCAACATGATGGCCCGCGACAGCGTGGTGGTCGTTACCGAAGAGGGAAGACGACTGGCCACGCCCGAATTGAAATACGATCAGGCGATGAACGAGATATCGAGTGACAGCGCGTTCGTGATGACCGAGCCCGGCCGGCGCCTTGAAGGCACCGGCTTCCGGTCAGACCCGAACATGCAGAACGTCCGGATTCTGAAAACGAAAGGCGGCAGCACGGGCACGGTCACGCTTCCGGGACAATGACGTTCACCCCCTTCGGTGCCTGTCGTATCGCGGTCGTTACCGCCGTGCCCTTGCTATGGCTGGCTGTCGTCGCGCCAGCCAGCGCGCAGGAGCCGAGGCAATGCCTGCTCGAGTTCGAGGCACGCGGGTCAAACCCTCCGCGCACCAATGCGATGCAGCTGCCCAGCGAGCGCTACAATGTCTTTCAGGGTGGCGGAGTGACGTATCACTGCCAAGGGCAGGGGAACAGTATCTCGGCTGATAGCGCCGAGTATTATGGTGATCAAAGCCTGCTGATGCTCATCGGGAACGTGCACTACACGGAGCCGCGGGCCAAAGTCGATTCGGACAGGATGACTTATTTCCAGCTGGAAGACAGGCTGCACGCCGAGGGCAACGTCAGCGCGCGGCTGCAAAGCGGAACGACGATGAAAGGCCCGGTGGTGGATTACTACCGCGTCACTCCTGTAAGGCCTCTCGCTCGCACGATTGCCACTGGCCGCCCGAGGATGTCCGTTGTTCCGTCGACATCCACCGCCGGGCAGAGCGATCCCGTCGACGTCATCGCCAACACGATCGTCGCGGAGGGAGACAACCTCGTCTACGCGTCGGGTTCCGTCGAGATCACGCGACCCGACGTCATCGCAAAAGGCGATTCGGCTTTCCTCGATGGCCAGCGGGAATTCGCGCGATTGATGCGCGAGCCCTCAGTGGAGAGCCGGCGCGACCGGCCGTTCACTCTTCGCGGCGGCGTGATAGACCTCTATTCACGCAATAAGAAG
>JALYOO010000199.1 GCA_030856845.1 Gemmatimonadota bacterium | reverse complement strand
CTACGACTATGCAGGCTCGGAACGATGAGGACCACCCGCTGAAGCCGAAACGGGGACGGCGATCAAATGCCGCCCCGTTGAGTGACTAGAATCGCAGCCTTCGGATCCTCGCCGGAATGGCCGGGCTCCGCTTCCGTCCTGCCGTCGGCGCCAATGAAACCGCGTGCTCTGCATTCGCAGCGACGAACCATTTCTCGAGCGTCGGAGCGAGAATTCTCGCTGCTCTCTCGGCGCCGTACGGCCTCACCTTGTATTCCGCGCTGCACCAGATAGCGAGCACCAATACCGGCGCCGCCGACGATGTCGACGGAATCCCCGTCCTTAGAGGATACTCCAGCTTCCAGGCCCAGCTGTCGGAAGGAGGCTGGAATGCCGGGGCGGAAGCAACCTGCGTACTGACTACCTGCATATGAAGAAACCCGAATCGCTCGGCGGTGGACGCGAGAATCGCAGCCACCTCGTCGATCCCGCGCGCCTCTTCGAGTTGCAGCTGCGCGTCTTGCGCGATGATCTGGTCACTGATGACACGGCGAAAACGAGAGGGCGCCGATACCAGGACTTCTCCCGCAACCATGAACTCGTGGTATGACAGGAGGTTGGTTCCGTAGATCACCATCACGCTCAGCCCAACGAGGCCCAGCATCGCAATCGATGACGCCACGAAAGGAGCGGTGAGCGCAATAAGAAGCCCGAATGCGCCCATCGTTGCAGCCAGTGCCCATAAAATCATGGTTGTACGCGCCGGTGAAATGTCCAGAGCGAGCAGGCGGTGATGAATATGTCGCGCGTCCGCTCCGGTCAGCGGGACACCGCGAAGCCACCGCCGGACAATTGCCAGGAACGTGTCGAGCAATGGGACGAACAGCGCCAACAGTGGCACTATCCCCAGAACGGACGGACCCTGGCCTTCGGCAGCTTTTATCGACAGGACCGCGAGCAGGAATCCGACGCTCAGACTGCCCGAGTCACCAAGAAATATCCCCGCCTTGGGATAATTGAACCGAACAAAGCCCAGCATCGCGCCGGCAAGCGCAAGTACCGGGACGAGCACGAGGAAGTTACCGAGGGCGACCGCAACCACCACTGATGTTGCGCAGGCAATGACCGCAATGCCACCCGCCAGGCCATTGAGACCATCGATGAAGTTATAGGCGTTAGTCACACCTACGATCCACAAAAAGACGATTGGATAGCTGAGCATTCCGACGCTGACTCCGACCCCGTAGCCAAGTGTCAGATTCTCGATCCTTGCGCCACCGTATACTGCGATCGCGGCAGCGGCGACCTGGGCGATAAATTTCGTCCCTGGCGAAAGCTCCCGGATGTCGTCCACAAGCCCCACCAGGAATAGCAACGCTCCCCCTGCAAAAACGGCGGCCAGGAAGCGGGCATCCGATCCGGCCATCCCCCGGGGGAAAAGTATCTCTCCGCTGACCCCGAGGATCAAAGCCGCGACGATCGAGGCGCCGAGAAACACGGAGACACCCCCAAGACGCGGGACCGGGGTGAGGTGAATCCGCCGTCCCCCATCTGGAGCATCATATAGCCGCATTGCACCTGCGCATCTGATGACCAGCGGCGTGAGGAGCAAACCCGCACAGACTGCCAGCACAAACGTAGTCGAGAGCCAGAACAGGAGCATTTCAAAAGGGCAAACGTGAGAGCGCGCGCGACGGCGGACAGAATAAGTTACAGTCAGGCAGCGTAGATTGGCGTAACATCTGGGTCACCGCAAGGCGCAATTTACCCTTTGTTTACTTTGAGTCTGTAACCGAAGCTCCAGCCCGCCTCAGGCGCCCCGCGAGAGCCTCCCCCAGCCGCGCGCGCACGACTATTTCCTCTCCCTCGTGCGTCTGATCCAGCACCTCCGCCTCGCGATGCAGCTCGGCGAGCATCTTTCCGTCGGACAGCTGAAGCCTGACCTCCGCAACCGGCGTCCGTTCCCGGGCAACGACGAGCAACGCCCGCATCAGCGGCTCGAGACCATCGGATGCGACCGCGGAGACGAAGACCGACCCCGGCAGCAGCCGGCTCAGCCTCGCCTGAATCGCAGTCCGCTCCTCCTCAGGAACGCGGTCGATCTTGTTGAACACATGCAGCACAGGCGTTC
>JALYOO010000183.1 GCA_030856845.1 Gemmatimonadota bacterium | reverse complement strand
GTACATCGTGTGCACGACTTTGCGCGAGCGCGACTTCGATAGCTTGGAGCTGGCGCGCCGATACACGGTAGCATAAAAGCTGGGCGGCCCGGCTTCTCCCGCCGGCCGATACGCCACGAGGCAGCTTGTGGAGGGCTTGAACCTTATGTAAGCCACCTCAGCATCCGACGGCATGGCGAGGCCGTGCAGTTGGGCCGCGTGTGCAAGCGCTCGTGGATCGAGGGCTGTTGCAAGGCCGGGAAGCAAGGGCTGACGATCTGCCAGATCCCGGTCAGGCGATGCGAGCACTTCTTACCGGCGGCTTTTTGTCCCTGCCGCGAGCGAGCGATTGATCGCGGTAAAGCCGCGCATATCTGTTGTTAGCGGCCATGAGGTCGGCGTGAGAACCGGTCTCGGTTATAATCCCATCCTCGATCAGAGCGATCCGGTCGCAGGCAGGAGCCAGCGAGAGATCGTGGGTGATCAGTAACGTGGTGCGACCATGGCTCAATCTTGCCAGTGCGGCTGCGACGGTGGAGCGGTTGTCTTCATCGAGCCCCGTGGTGGGTTCGTCGAGGAGCAAAATCGGCGTGCTCCGAATAGCCGCGCGTGCAATCGCGATCCTCTGCCTCTGACCGCTTGAAAGTGTGACACCCCGCTCTCCCACAAGTGTCTCGTACCCGAGCGGCAGCGCACGGATGAAAGCGTCAGCGCTTGCCACCCGTGCAGCCTCCTCGATGGTTTCGCGGGTTGCGCCCTGAACGCCGAACGCGATGTTATCGCGGATAGTTCCTGCAAAGAGCAGCGTATCCTGCAGCACGACGCTTATTTGTCCCCGCACTGAGGCGATGGTATACTCGCGCACGTCGCGACCGTCTATCGTAATCCTGCCCTGCCCGGGCTCGTAAAGGCGAAGTACGAGACTCGCGATTGTAGACTTGCCTGCACCCGATTCGCCGACGAGCGCTACCCGCGTCCCGGGTTCAATGTTCAGGTCAAACCCCTGAAGCACATCATGCCCCGGTTCGTAGCCGAACCGGACTTGTTCGAACCGGATCGCGCCCGCGAACGCAGGTGCCGGAACTGCGTCCGGCCTGTCCCGCAATTCGGGTACGCTGTCCAGAATGTCCAGCACTCGCTCACCCGCCGCCGCCGCTTTCGAGAGCCGCCCAGTGTATTTGGCGAAATCGCGCACCGGTTTGAAAGCGTTCTTGAGGTACGCGAGGAACACCACCAGCCCGCCGAGGGTCATCGTGCCCTGAAGCACCATCCGTGCGCCGAACCACACGACGATGGCGGATGAGATCGCGATCAGCCCGTCGACGGTGCGCTCGAGCGCCGCCTCCAGCCGTTTTGCCTTCACGCCGTCCCTGAGACTTTTCGCGTTCTGAGCCTCGAATGAAGCCGAGAACACATGCTCGAGTGACAGCGCCTTTACCAGCTTGATCGCCCCGATCGACTCTGCCGCCGTCGCCGCCATCGCACCTTCGCGCTTGCGTTGTTCGCGCGATACCTGACGGAGTTTTCTGGTAAGCGTTGCAGTGCGGAGCCAGAAAATCGGAAGTGTCATCAGCGACAGCAGGCCCAGCCTCCAATCCATCCAGAGCATGACGCCGATCATTCCCACCACCATCAGAATGTTGGTGAGGAACGGCAACATTGCGCTGACTGTGGCGTCCTTGAGCAATCCGACGTCCACGATCACACGAATGATGAGCTCTCCGCTCCGCGCTCGCGTGTGGTAGGAAAGAGACAGCGCCTGAAGATGCCGGTAAAGATCTGCCCGTACCTGGGTCAGTACCCGATTACCGACAAGGGCGAGACCGACGGTGTTCATGTATGCCGCCACCGCGCGCAACGCTCCAAAAGTGACGATCATCAGCGCTGAGACTGTCACCAGCGTCAGCGGTGACAGGCCGCGGAGCGCGGCAGGCAGATCCTGAGACGATTCCACCGGATCGAGTACATGGTCGATGACGAATTTGATCGGCCATGGCTCCAGAAGGCGCATGCTGACTTCGCCGATGACGCCAAGTGCCGAGACAGCAAGAAGTTTTTTTTCCGCCATGATCTGGGGACGGAACCGGCGGAAAAAGCCGAAGAGACCGGCCGGGGATGCCTGATGCTTCATCACGCGTCGCCTCGCGTCGCGGTCGTGGACGACATTGCGTCTTCGGCCAGGGCAAGGATTTTCCCAACGGCCATCAGCCAGGTATGCGATTCGACCATTGACCGGCGCGCTGCTGAGCCTAGCCGCGCGGCAAGCTCCGGTGACTGCCGAAGCGACTTGAACGCGGCACCGAATGCACCCGAGTCACCCGGCGGGCAGAGCAGCCCGTTGACGCCGTCGTCAATTATCTCCTGGATCTGGCCGATTGCGCTCGCCACCACTGGAAGCCCGCTCGCCATGTATTCGTAAACCTTGAGTGGCGAGAAATAGAAATTTCCGGTGGCCGGATATGGTGCGACTCCGACGTTCATCGACGCGAGCAATGCCGGTACCTGATCCGGCTGAAGCGGCCCCGTGAAGGTGGTGGCGTGGAGGCAACCGCCCTCAGCGAGCTGCGCGCTCAGTGATTCGCGCTCCGGCCCCGTGCCGCCGACGAGAAGTCGTGTATCGGGATGGCTCGCATGCAGTTCGGTGAAGGCCGCCGCGAGCACAGGCAGGCCATGCCAGGGCTTGAGCGTCCCGACGAAACCGACGGTAAAACCCCCCGGATCACCCGGGAAGAGCGGGGAAACCTGCGGATGAAATCGCTCCGGATTCACGCCGTTGGGAACCACGTGCACACGCTCGCTCACTCCCTCATAGCGTTCCAGATACGACGCAATTTCGGTCGAGACGACGACGATCGTAGCCGCTGCATCGAATACGCGCTGCGCAACCTGCTCCGCGCTCCCCCGGTCGACCAGCCCCCGATGCTGGGCCTGCTCCTCGATGAGCGGTGCATTTACCTCGAGTATCCCCGGTATACCCTCGTCGCGGGCGTACTCCATTCCCGCATAACTCCAGATCGAATAGCGCTCGTAAACGAGGTCGAATCGACCGGCTCCGCGCAGCATTGCATCCAGACCGCGGTTGGCGCCGAGCGACGCTCGCTCGCGGGCCGCGATGTCTCCCTTTGGGAGCGCCGAAAGCCAGTGCACTCCCGCGCCACGCAGATCATCGGGTGCCTCTCCGTCGAAACTCGTCGCGAAGATCTCGATGCTGGCACCGTGCA
>JALYOO010000170.1 GCA_030856845.1 Gemmatimonadota bacterium | reverse complement strand
ATTCCGCGCTGTCTCAGTTTTCTCAAGGCATCGGCGAGATCGCGCGCAGTCAGCACATCGACTCCCAGCTCCGCCAGACGCATTGGGAACGGTGTGGTGGACGAAGATACGATGACGGTGCCGAATTCCCGTGCTGTTGCGGCAAGCCGACTGTCTGTCGGAAGGCGTGCGCTGCGGTCGAACACGATGCGAACGGGGAAGATGCGCGGAGGCGGGTCGCTGCGCGCGGTAAGGGCGGGGTCGTCCGCGATCGCCGTCTCGACTCCGACAGCGATTCCATCGCTGCCCGCGCGAAGACGTTGAACGACCGCATTGGAGAGCTCATTGGTCAGTCGCTCCCGGCGTCGCCTCGGCCCCGCGATAGCGCCGTCCAGCGACATCGCGAGCTTGAGAGTCACCCATGGCCTCTCAGAAGTGAAAGAATGCAGGAAGGCCGCGTTGAGCTCGCGCGCCTCATCCTCGAGAATTCCGACATCCACCTGGATGCCGGCGGAGCGAAGGCGGGATGCACCACCGGCAGCAACCGGATTCGGATCTTGCGTCGCAATCACCACGCGGGAAACTCCGGCCGCTATGATTGTATCGACACAGGGGGGAGTTCTTCCTTGATGATTGCACGGCTCCAATGTCACATAGAGCGTTGAGCCAGTCGCGCGCGCGCCCGAGGAGTCGAGAGCGACCACTTCTGCGTGCGGCCCGCCAAACGTTGCGTGGTAACCCTCTCCGATCTTTACGCCGTCAGCGATGACAACGGCACCAACAAGGGGATTGGGTGATGTCTGACCCCACCCGAGTACTGCAAGCGACAAGGCTTCGCGCATTCTCTCCTCGTCGGCAAGCTGCGCGCCCCTGGCCTCAGGCGAGAATGACGTTTCCGCTCCCTTTCTCGACCTGTCCCATTTCCCAGCCCACTACGCCTTCAGCGCGCGCACTCTGGATGATAGAGGAGGACTCCGAAGGGGCAGCGATGACTACCATGCCCGCTCCCATGTTGAAAACACGGTACATCTCGTCTTCCGGAATGGACCCGGCTTCCCCAATCGACTGAAACACCTGCGGAATTTCCCAGCTCGCGGTCGAGATAACTGCGTCGAGGCCGGGTGGCAGAGCGCGGCCGACGTTTCCTGGCAGGCCACCGCCAGTGATATGCGCCATCGCATGGATACGGCTGAGCACGGGCGTCAGCGCGCGAAGATACGATCGATGAACAGTGAGCAGCACATCGCCGACATTGGCGTCGATGTCCGGAAAGCGATCATGCGACTGCAGCTTCATTCGCTCCGTGACGATTTTTCTCGCGAGCGAGTATCCGTTGGTATGCAGTCCCGAGCTTGCCAAGCCGATGAGTACGTCTCCCTCCCGCACGCGATGCGCACCGAGGATCGCGTCCTCTTCAACGCAGCCGACGATGAAACCCGCAAGGTCATAATCCGGAGGCGTGTACAGACCCGGCATCTCGGCGGTTTCACCCCCCGCGAGCGCGCACCCGTTCTCCCGGCAGCCTGCAGCGACGCCACTCACCACGGATTCCAGCACGTTCGCGTCGAGCGTACCGAAGGCGATGTAGTCGAGAAAGAATAGGGGTGAGGCGCCCTGCACCAGAATGTCATTCACGCAATGATTGACAAGATCGTGGCCGATTGTGTCATGTCTGCCCGCTTCGATGGCAACCTTGATCTTGGTACCGACACCATCGGCGCTGGAAACCAGGACGGGCGCGCCCATTCCCGGCGGCATTCGGACCATCCCGCCAAAACCGCCAAATCCACCGAGCACTGCCGATGTGTGCGTCGACAACACATGCCCGGCGATGCTCGATTTCGCCGCATCCGCAGCGCCGACGTCTACGCCCGCACTCCTGTAGTGGAGCGCGTCGGCCGTCACGCCGGGAGCTCCTCCTCGAACGTTACCAGGTGGCGCAACTCGCGAACGCGCGCGTCGAGCTCTGCTCTTGTCAGTGACATTAGACGCGCGGTCGAAAACTCCTCAACCGCGAACGATCCCATCGCGGATCCGTACATCACGGCGCGACGCATGTTCGCCTCGCTCAGATCACCGGTG
>JALYOO010000274.1 GCA_030856845.1 Gemmatimonadota bacterium | reverse complement strand
GCCCGATCTGTACTTCGTTGATTACGGTTTGCCGAGCACGACGCCGCGCGGTTATGTGTTCGATATGGAGTCGCTGAAGATCCTTGACGGCCCATTCATGGTTGCGCACGGGCGCGGATCTGCACCGAACAGAGAGGGAATTCCGACGCGCTTCTCGAATGCGTACGGCAGCTATGCCACCTCGCTCGGTCTCTATCTCGCGCAGGAGACTTACACATTCCGCGGAAAGAGCGGCGGCAGGCGGTATAGCTCCATGGGTCTCAAGCTCCAGGGAGTATCGGGCGGTTTCAACGACAATGCGCGAGCGCGGAAGGTTGTTGCCCATGGCGCACCTTACGTGACGTCCACCAGGGCGGGGAAGAGTGAAGGTTGCCCCGCGGTGGAGCAGTCGCGCGCTAGAAAAATTATTCCGGCCCTCGCGAACGGAGCGATGGTGTTCCTGTTTGCGCCCGATGAGAGCTGGATGCACCGCGATCCTTGGGTGACCGCCAGCGCCGAATAAACTTGCCGAACTCGTTGCCCTTCCGGCTCGGCGCGATGGTCGGGTGCCGGTTCGCGCCCGGCGTGAAGAGCGTTAGCTCCGCCTGCCTCGACGACGCTGATCTAGTGAGCTTGCAAAGGAGTTGAAAGCAGCCTTCTCGCTCCATTCGTAACTACGACGATCTCCGGCTTCCCCACCGGCTGCAGCAGCACGAACCTCTTGCCGCTGCGATCAGCATCGTAGTTGGGATGCATGAAGCCTGCGAGATACTGACCCGCGAAGAGCTCCTCACGCGCGGTCACTGAAGCTCCCGCCGCGAAAGAGAGTGTGGCCGAGATGAAACTGTCGGACGAACGGTACACGACGCGCGATCCATTACCGGCCCACAACGGCTCGGTTCCGCCATTCGTGGAAACCTGCACGCGCGCGCCGGGCCCGGGGAACGGCCGCACATAAACTTCATATCGTCCCGACTCATCCGAGATGTACGTCAGCCAGCGCCCGTCGGGCGAGATTCGCGGACCCATCTCGTTGAAGCCGCTCGTTAGAAGGGGAATTGCCTTGTGTGATCCGCGAAGCGTATCGAGCGACAGCATCCATATGTCGCGGTTTCGTCGTCGCATGATCCGCACGAAAGACCGCCTGCCCGCCGACCGGGGAGAACATCAGCTCTTGAACGGAACCATCATGACCAAGAAATCGCTCTTCCTGGCCGCTGCCATCGGCGGGTACGCGCCAGGCCTCGTTCTTTCCGTCGCTCTCGCGGATGTAGGCAATGTGCCTGCCGTCGGGCGTCCACTCGGGTTGCGTAGACGAGGCCTGTGATGTCAGCCGCGAGAGCGCCTGCGACGAAATATCGTATGTCCAGATGTCCGCTCGCGTTGTGCCCGATGACGACACCTCGACGGCGATTTTGCGGCCATCTGGCGACAGGCGAGGGAATCGGTAACGACGTACTTCGCCAACTGCGCCGACAGCGGTAGCTCGATTGTCGGTCATCACCAGCCGATTGGAGTTGCGCGCTCGAACGTAGACCAGCGAGCCATTGGACGCGAAGGAGGCGGCCGCCCCAGTGAAAACGCTTACCTCATCAAGCACGATTCTCGGCTCTCCGTTCGACTTCTTCCGCCTTGCGTCGAAATCCACAGCGGCTATCAGTCCGTTCGGTCGCCCGAAGAAGAGCGTTCCATCTGCGAAGAGCAGAGGATTGGTCCCGGCTATGCCGAGGAGTTCGTGTCCTTCTCTGTCCAGCGAAGCTACGGCCAACCGGTCCAGCGTGCGAGACATCCTGTCGTCGATCCGGAAAACGACCGTCTTGCCATCCGGGAGGAACATGGGCTGACCGCGCCTGCGCTCCCCTCTCGCTGTGTTAGGCCGGGTTACCATCACCGGTTCACCCCCTGCGGCGGCGACTTTGTACAGGCCGCCGCCGCTGCCAAAGACGATCCAACCGTCGGCATTCCATGCACCGCCTCGCATGTCTGTCGCCTTGGCAATGCGGGTGGGAGACCCTCCTGCGGTGGAAACCTTGTAGAGAGAATTGTCTCCCGTGGAATAGGCGATCCACTTTCCATCGGGCGAAAAGAATGGCAGTTCAGCGTCGTCAGTCCCGCGTATCTCGCGTGCGACAAGCTCGTCGAGGGGCCGGATGAACAGGCGCCGCGCGCCGCCGACGGACGCGGCGTACACTATCGATCGCCCATCTGGTGCAAACACGACGACACTGGGATCCAGCGCAAGCTCCGCTGTCGCTGGTGTCGACACGGTGAAGCTGACGAATCCGGCCGGAGACTGCTCACGCGGCCACAAGGCGAAACCCGCCATCGCAACCGCTGCAATTGCAATGGACGGCCATAGTGCGCGGCGGACACGATTTCCGCGTCCTGGCGCTGCCGCATGCCACGAAGCAGACGCACTCTCGAGCCGCGGCCTTGAAGCGGACGTTGCGGCGGGATCGGTGAGGGCTTCGGAGAATTGGCCCGCGGTTGCCCACCGATCAGCGGGGATTTTTGCCAGCGCACGGTCGATTGCAGCATCTACATGTTCAGGCACACGCTCGCGCTGAGACCGCGCGCTTCTCGGTTTTTCCACCAGTACCTTCGCGATCACCGCCTGCACCGTGCTTCCCGTATGCGGAGGATCGCCCGTCAGCATCTCGTAGAGCACGCAGGCAAGACTATAGATGTCGCTTCGCCCGTCCACTTCGCGATCCCCGGCAGCCTGTTCGGGACTCATGTACTGAGGCGTTCCAAGTGACAACCCGCTCTGCGTAATTCGCGCGCCGCCCGCATTCGACACAGCGAGCGCGATGCCGAAGTCGGCGATCACCGGCTGCCCCGCGCTTAGGAGGACATTCTCCGGCTTGAAGTCGCGATGGATTACGCCGTTCCGGTGCGCATAGTCCAGTGCATTCGCGCAGGCAACGGCGATGCGAATGGCTTCATCGACTGGGATCTGTTTCTCGCGATCGAGGCGATGGCGAAGCGACTCGCCTTCCACGAACGGCATGACATAGAAAAGGCGCCCGTTGGCTTCACCCGAATCGAACAGCGGCAGGAGATTCGGGTGCTGGAGGTTTGCAGTCACTCTGATCTCGCTGAGAAACCGCTCCGGCCCCAATATCGCGCCGAGCTCGGCCAGGAGAAGCTTGAGCGCGACCTTCCTGTCGTGGCGCAGGTCGCGGGCGAGGTAGACCGTTGCCATTCCGCCTTTCCCGATCTCCCGCTCGATCACATATCGGCCCGCGAGCGAGCTATTGAGCTGCCCGGTGGCGTCTGCTGATTCCACTCGGTGGATACTCCGCACCCGATGCCAACGCTAAGAGACGGGCGTCGGAAGGTTGAAAAAGCCCGCTGTGCCTGTCGGAGAAGTTACGACGAAAGAGGATCCAACATCAGAAGCGCGAAGCGGTGGGTAAGCGTTCGTTTAGAGCGATGTGTGCTTTCTGCGCGATCTGTAAGACTGCGGAAAGGAATCGCTGAATTCCGCATCTTTTCCGGCACTCCCTGCGTCCAAGCCTGCATACCGACCAAGCAGCGCGTCTTCGCGGATGCCTCGATGCCGAATGGGGACGATGCAATCGTGACTGGCAGACGCGACTGCAGATGGATCAGGAGAATGCGATGCGAACCCACTACGTTGTGCCGACCGCGGTGTTGCTAGCGTGTGTAATTGCAGGATGCACCCCGGCTGTGTATCACCCCGCGCAATCGTACGACCCGGATGTCATAACGATGTCCGACATGCGGGGCATCAATGGAGGATCGGCACTCGATGCGATCCGCCGCGTCCGGCCAAACTTCCTTTCCATGCGTGCCCGGCTCAGTCTCCTCGGCCCTGGTTTGCCAATGCCAACCGTGTACCTGGATGGGATGCGTTATGGAGGGATCGAAACACTCCGCCAGATACCGTCGGACTGGATCTCCGAGATTCGCGTATTCCGGCCGTCCAACATCGCGCACGTCGGGGCCGACAATGCCGGCGGCGTGGTGTCGATCACGACACGAAAGCATTGATCGTGGGGCCATGTCCCGGGAAAGGAGACATCGGAAAGTCTCCCGCCTGGGTCATGGCGCTGGCTTGTTACCTGCCGCCGATCAAAGCGTTGCGGCCGAACTCCGGCCAGCGGTTCCTGCGCCCTATTTCTCCATGACCGTTGAAGGCATCGAGGGCGCGCGGAATCCGAACTGTTGATATAGCCCGTGGGCGTCGCGAGTCCGAAGCAACCAGCGACGCACGTCTTGCAGCTCAGGGTGGGAGAGGATCACTTCGACGAGCCACTTTCCCAGCCCCTGGGCGCGATGATCTGGAAGGATGAACACGTCCACCAGATATGCAAAGGTCGCACGATCCGAGATCACGCGAGCGAAGCCGACCTGCTCCTTCGCGCGATAGACACCGAAGGGGAGCGAGTGGTCAATTGACCGCTCAACGGTTTCGCGACTCACACCTGGCGACCAGTAAGCGCCCGACAGGAATTTGTGAATGACGGCGATGTCGAGATGGCTTCTGTCGGTTGTGATCCGATAGTCTCCGTGGTCAACTTCAAACACATTCTCTGACAAGCTTGACCTCCTGGCGCGGAGCGCCGGTAGAAGCGACGGATAAACGAGCGCGCTGACAATAAATCCTTCCGAAACCTTAACACCCCATGACCCAGGCCTTCAGCAATCCCGCCAGCGGCGCCGGAGATGCGGCCGCACGCTACGTCCAGTCGCTTCTCGAAGTGCTAGGCGATCGCGATCCGATCGAGGTGCAGAGCCAGCTCGTGGTCTCGCTCGAGCGCGAGACCGCCGGGCTCGCACTGGCGCAGCTCCGTCAACCGGAGAAGCCGCGGAAGTGGTCGGTCAACGAAGTCGTCCAGCATCTCGCGGACAGTGAGCTGGTCACCGGTTATCGGATCCGGTTGATCCTCGCCAGCGACGCGCCGGAGATCCTGGCGTATGATCAGGATGCCTGGGCTCATGCGTTTCGCTACTCCGAGGCTTCGCTTCCCGATGCGTTGTCGCAGATCCGCGTGCTTCGCGGGAGGTCGCTCGAGCTTCTCCTCGGATTGCAGCCCGACGAATGGGAGCGGGCGGGGATGCATAGTGAGCGCGGCCGCGAGAGCGTCCGACAAATCGCAACGCTTCAGGCCGCGCATGACCTCGTACATCTGCGGCAGATCGCGCGCATCAAGTCGGTGATCGGTGCGTCGTAGCGACAGGAGCGTTCGACGGCGGCCCCGTCGAGCAAATCGGAAGGCGTTCCCAAGAACCGCGTTCAAGTGTTACGTGAGGTGACTCTCTCTCCTGGAAAAGTACAAGTAGAGCGGGAAGCCGAGTGAGACGATTACCAGACCAATCAGCGATTGACGGGGGCTGGTAATCAACGTGGTGATCAACAGCCAAGCCGTAACGGCCAGGAAGATCGCGGGAACAATCGGATAGCCCCACGTCCGGTACGGGCGCTCAGCGTCGGGCTGCGTCTTCCGGAAAATGAAGACGGAGGCCGTAACGAGTCCGTAGAAAAGGTACGAAGCGAAGATCACCGAGTCAGTGAGCTCGTCGAACGATCCCGACAACACGAGAATGCCCGACCAGATCGCCAGGGCGATCAACGCGTTGGCGGGAACGTGCGTCCGGGCAGTAGCGACTCCCAGTAGCTTGAAGAAAAGTCCGTCCCGGGACATCGCGTAGGGAATGCGTGCTCCCGCAAGCACACCGGTATGCAGTGAGCCCAGTGTCGACGTCATCATCGTCGCGGCAATGAAGCTGACCGCCGTCGCCCCCAGGAATCGTCGCGCCACCTCGGTGGCGACGGATGAGCTCGCCGCCACGTTCGCGATGTCACCGGCTGGAAGGACGTAGAAGTACGCGGCATTCACCATGAGGTAGAGAGCGATGACGATCAAAACCCCGGCGATGAGCCCGAGCGGAACGTTTCGCTGCGGATTTCTCACTTCGCCCGCGATCTGTGTCATGTTCGACCAGCCATCGTAGGCCCACAG
>JALYOO010000158.1 GCA_030856845.1 Gemmatimonadota bacterium | reverse complement strand
GAACGCGTCGGCGCCCCACTGCTCGATGTAAGCGTCCGGGACGACCACGTTTCCGCGGCTCTTCGACATCTTCGCGCCGTTGCGGATGATGAGCCCATGCGCCCGGAAGCGCACGTACGGTTCCTCGAATTCCAGATAGCCCATGTCGTGCAGCACCATGGTGACGAAACGCGAGTACAGCAGGTGCAGAACCGCGTGCTCATTGCCGCCGATATAGCTGTCGACGGGCAGCCACTTCGATGTCAGCGCCGCATCGAATGGTGTCTCGTCGATGCCTACGCTGGGATAGCGCAGGAAATACCACGCGCTGTCGAGGAACGTGTCGGAGACGGCGGTTTCGCGTCGTCCTGTTGCACCGCACTTCGGGCACTCCACCCGGTACCAGCTTTCGTGTCGCGCCAGCGGCGACACGCCGGAGTCATCGGGCTTGAAGTCTTCCACATAGGGGAGAACTACAGGAAGATCTTTCTCCGGCACTGGAACCGCACCGCATCCATCACAATAGATGATCGGGATCGGCGGGCCCCAGTATCTCTGCCTCGAGATACACCAGTCGTGCAGGCGATAGTTCACGACAGGCGAACCAGCCCCCTTCTCGCCCAGCATTCCGATGATCGCACGCTTCGCCTCCGCTACGGGCATTCGATCGAAGCGGCCGGAATTGACGAGCGTTCCATCGCCCGATTCAATGTAGGCGGCATGCAGCGGCGTGTACGCATTCTCGCCGTCGCCGCAAACGACGCGGACAATCGGCAGCCCGAAGACAGTCGCGAACTCGAAGTCTCTCTCGTCGTGGCCTGGCACTGCCATGATCGCCCCGGTGCCGTACTCCATCAGCACGTAGTCCGCGATCCACACCGGGATCTGCTCCCCGGTTGCCGGATTTGTCGCATGGGCACCGAGAAACACCCCGGTCTTTTCAGTGCTGGATTTCCTTGTGACTACATCCTGCCTGGCGCTTTGCGCGAGATAATGATCGACGTCGTTGCGTTGCGCAGCCGACGTGAGCGATGCCACGAGAGGGTGTTCGGGTGCGAGCACGAGGTAGGTCGCACCGAAAACTGTGTCGGGCCGAGTGGTGAAAACCCGAATCGGTTCATTGTCCTCGCCGCCATGGACAGCGAATACGATCTGCGCACCTTCCGACCGGCCAATCCAGTTTCGCTGAGCGGTCCTGGTGCTTTCCGACCAGTCGAGCGTATCGAGATTGGCGAGCAATCGTTGAGCGTAGTTGCTGATGCGAAAGAACCACTGGCTCAGGAAACGCTGCTCGACCGGTGTGTCGCATCGCTCGCAAGCTCCGCCAATTACCTGCTCGTTGGCGAGAACCGTTTTGCAGCTCGGGCACCAGTTTACCGCCGCCTGTTTCTTGTAGGCGAGACCGTGCTTCAGCAGCTGCAGAAACACCCACTGCGTCCATTTGTAGTAATCGGGGTCCGTGGTGGACAGCGAGTGCGACCAGTCCACCATCAGTCCGGCGCGCTCGAGCTGCCGTCGGAAGTTCACGATATTCTGCGGAATCAGCTCCATCGGGTGCTGCCCGACTTTCAGCGCGTAGTTTTCGGAATGGATGCCGAAGGCGTCGTAGCCGAGTGGCTCGAAGACGTCGCGTCCCTGGAGCCGCTGGAATCGCGCGTGTATGTCGTTGCCGACAAACGCGAAGAGATTTCCGACGTGGAGTCCTTCGGCGGACGGATACGGGAACATCATCAACGCGTAGTACGGATTGGGCGCGGCGGCGACGTCGGTCTCGTTCGTCCGGTTTTCGCGCCACCGGCGTTGCCATTTGCCCTCGACGAGGCCCGGATCGTAAGCCGCGGTCTCCTCGTTCGGGATTGCGTTCGCCGTGTTGTCCATGATTACAAACTAGCGCGGCGGGTGCACACTTTCATCAGCCCGCACCGGTCGGAATCAGCGCGCCAGTCGAAATACCAGCTGAATGATTTCAGTCGGTCCTGGCTCGGGAAACGGGCCCGTGGTCCCTCCGAACTCGCCGCTGACGTAGTAGGCAATGAATGCAATCAAAGCGGCCCCCACTCCGGCCCCGATGAGTGCTGTCTTCCGTTTATCGAGGCTCTTGCGCTCGAGCCCCAACACATCGGAAATGGGAATTGCGAGCCGTTGCTGAAGCGTCTGCCGGGCGGTGGGACCGTCGGTGTACACCGGGACTGCGATGAGGAGGCGCTCATCATTTGCAGCAACCAGCGGCCCTTCCAGCGTCTTTCTCAGTTGAGGCAGCTGGTCGCCGGCCGATTGCTGGAGCCGCGTGTAACCCGAATCGGTGAGATGCACGCGGATGTCCCGCCCGACATTCGCCTGCGCCAGCGGGACCTGCGTGTAATGAAAGCAGCCGGTGGCAAGAACAAGCTGCGACATGACTGCCGCCTGCCGCACCGCGCGAGCATGCCTACGTCGAGTCATGCGAAAGCCCTCGGCATGCGCCTGTCACGCATCACGTGCTTCTATTCCTCCACCAGGACAGTTCGCACGTGGTCCGTACCATTTACTCTCAACGTCACCCGGTAGTGGCCGGGCTTGACCCGCGGAGTCGGTGGTGGTGGTGCCTCCATCTCATCGGCGTTCGGATCGCGGCGAGGTGGATCGCCGAGAAGATTCCACTGTACGCGATTGATGCCGGGCTCAGATGGACCCGTGAGCTCGCGGACGACCTTGCCCGTCAGAGCATCGGCAATGGTGAGTTTCGGCGCGCTCGCAGCTCTTTGTTTCAGCAAATAATGAAGAGAAATACCAGGGTCGGGGTTCGCGCCCCGAAACTGCTTGTTGCCGGCCTGAACGCGAGTCAACCGAATCTCGTTCCGAGGAACGAGCGCAACGCGCGGCTCGAAGAAATGGGTTTCGCGCGCGACGACCTCAGCATTCAGCTGCTGAAGCGGAGTTATGTCATCCATGACGAGGATGCTTCTACCGTGCGTCCCCAGGATCAAGTCACCATCGCGCGGATGGACCACGACATCATCGACGCGCACAGGCGGAAGACCAGTCATGAACTTCTTCCAATCCTTCCCTTCGTCCTGCGAAATGTAGAACCCGTTCTCCGTGCCGACGTAGAGCACAGCCGGGTTCTTCGGATCCTGTTTGATGACGTTGACGCACCCGAATGCGGGGAGGTTACTGGTGATCGAAGCGAATGTCCGACCGTAGTTCCGAGTGACGAACACATACGGCTTCATATCGTTGTTTCGATGGCAATCGACGGAGACGTATGCAGTACCGACCTCGGTGTACGACGCCTCGATGCGCGATATGTAGCAATTCTGTGGAGCGCCCGTCAGGTTCTTTGCGACGTTCACGAAGCTGGTCAGCCCGTCCTGGCTGACCTGAATGTTTCCGTCATCCGTTCCAACCCAGAGAACGCCCGGCACTGCCGGCGATTCGGCGACCGTGGTAATCGTGCTGTAAAACCAGGTGCCGTCATTCTTCGACTGAATGCATGCCTCCCCTCTCGCCACCGGTCCGTCTCCATGGCAATCGGGAGCGCTGCCTCGCACCCCAAAAATATCGAGGCGGTCGCGGTCGACCTGCCTGGTGAGATCACCGCTCATCGTCCAGCTCTCTCCGCGATTCACCGACTTGAACAGACGGTTGCCGCCGATGTAAAGCGTATTGGGGTTGTGGCGCGAGAGGATATATGGTGTGTTCCAGTTCCAGCGAAAGGCCGCATTCTTGTCGGGCGCCGGAACTATGTTGCTTGCCCCTTGCGCCGTCGCAGCACGAGGTTGAATCGGCTTGATCTCGCCGGTAGCCAGATTCAACCGCCGGATGTTGCCACGCTGGCCTTCGGCGTACACGATGTTGGGGTCAGTGGGATCGACAGCTGTGTAGAAACCGTCACCCGCGCCGACGTTGTACCAGTCATACGCCGAGATGAATCGCGCGCCCGTCGCACTCGGCCCGCACCAGCTGGTGTTGTCCTGGAGCCCTCCACAAATGAAGTAGGGGCGCCGCATGTCGACTGACACCTGATAGAACTGGCCGACGGGCGCAGGACGCATTGCCTCGAACGTGCGCGCCCTGTCGTAGGACACGTCGAATCCACCGTCGTTGCCGACCATCAAGTGATCGCTGTTCGCTGGATTGATCCAGATAGCGTGGTGATCCGAGTGTCCCGGACCGGGCACGACAGCGAAGGTCTTGCCGCCGTCTTCGGAGCGGTAGAATTGGCGACCGGCCGTGTAGATGACGTTTTCGTTCTTCGGATCGACTCTGATTTTGCTGAAGTAGGCGGGACGGACGTTGTGGTTGCTTCGAAACTCCCAGGTGTTGCCCTTGTCGTTCGATCTCCACACGCCACCGACATTGTCGCCTACAACCGCGGCTCTCTGCGCGCCTGATCTCGGCTGCGCGGCTCTATCGACGCGATCCTCCGCTCTCAGTATTTCGATCTGCGCATAGACGACGTTCGGGTTGGATCGCGAGATGTCGAGTGCGATGCGGCCGGCCGTGCCGCCGGGCAGCCCGTTGCCCGTGAGCCGCTTCCATGTGGATCCGCCATCCAGGGACTTCCAGATTCCGCTGCCTGGCCCGCCGCCGTTGAAGCCCCATGCGGTCCGCCTTCGCTGATAAGTCGAGGCGAACATGACGTTGGGATCGGATGGATCGATAACAATGTTGTTTGCGCCGGTGTGCTGGTCCACATACAGGACCTTGGTCCAGCTGCTCCCGCCATCTGTCGTTCTGAATACGCCCCGCTCGGTGCTCGGCCCATATAACGCGCCGGCAGCGGCAACAAACACGATCTCCGGATTGAGCGGATGGACCACGATTCGATGGATGCTTTGCGATCCCCGAAGACCCATGTCGCTGAACGTCTTGCCACCATCGGTCGACTTATAGATACCATCGCCGTAGGACGAGCTCTGACGGTTATTCGCTTCGCCGGTCCCCACCCAGACAGTCTGAGGACTAGACTGGGCCACAGCGATCGCGCCGACGTGAGCGGTGCGATAGATGTCGAACACAGGCTCGAAGGTAGTCCCGCCATTCGTCGTCTTGAACACGCCGCCCGTCGCGTATCCAACGTAGTAGGTGCGAGGGTCACTCTCGACTACGGCAATGTCATCAACCCGGCCGCCCATGTCTGACGGCCCGATCGATCGCCACTGGAAGCTGCGCAGCAGCGGATCATTCGACGCGTTGATAGGCGCGGGGCGCGCGCTCGACGCGGCGGGACGTTGCGCGCCGGCAGATGCGACAACCGTGAGCAGCAGGACGGCTTCCGCCAGCGTGAACCCAAACCGTCCGGATCGAAAATGCATCATGGAGCTCCCTTGAATTGTGGCGTCATGGCCGATCGATCGAAACCGTCCGCGCTGCGGCCGCTTCACCGCTGGACAAGTTTGCGGCAGAAACAACTGCCGCTCGCTCATCGGCGGAGGAGGCCGCAAACACAGGCCGCTTCTCACGCGCAAAATGCTTGTCGAAGTTGTTGCTGAAGATGATCGCTGCGAATCCATCCGCGGTGGCATTCCCGGAGGTGCGGAACATGTCGGGAATGCCGCCGGCAAGTGCGACCCACGTGCCGATGAAAGTGGTGCGGACTGGATCTTCGAGGCCCAACAGAGACGCGAACAAAACTCCGGTCCATAGTGCCAACCCCATGGCCCCCGGCACACCGGGAGCGGCCATCGTGTACAGCACGATGAACGGCCAGACAACGAGCAGATGCGGCCAGCCGATTTCCAGACCAAAGACATATCCGGCGATCATCGGCCCATATGCCATGTACTGCATTGCGCTCGCGCCCTTGTGCACCACCGCGCCAATCGGCACCACAAAGTCGGCGACTTCGTCGCGCGCGCCGTACTTCTTGACGTTCGCTAGGTTGACGGGAATAGTGGCAAGCGACGAACAAGTGCCCGCCGCGAACAGCGCGGTGGGCAGATAGTACTCCCTGATCAGTCGCGCGCGGTCACGAACACCGCCAAACAAGGGCAGTAGAATCAGCAGGTAGAGAAGCCACCAGATGACCGCCATCCCGGCCGAGTACAGAATCATCAGCGCGTAGTGACCCATCCCGAGCCGCGCTCCAAAGCTGACACCGATCATGATGCCGAGTGCGAGGACCAGTGGTACGAGCACCACGCCAATGGACGAGCCCGCCCGGGCGATTCCATGCTCCACACGTCGCAGCACCGCATACACACGATCGAACTTGACGCCGAGCACGCCGATGACGATCGAGGTGACGATGGCGATAACCGCGATCGACGCTTTCCCGGTGCGCAGCTCAGTGAGCATCGCCGACGCGTCGCCCAATCCCGCCCCTGGTGATGTCAGCGGCAGCTGAAACACCAGCGCGGCGACAATCATTCCGAGCAGGCTTCCGAGCACAGAGGTGAATACGAACCAGGTCAGAACGGCCGCTACGAATTTTCCGGCAAGACCTCGGCGGACGAGCGTGGCGATGGCAGGGCTGAGAGCGCCTACTATCAAGGCCGGCGCCGCCAGCACAACGAGCGAGAGC
>JALYOO010000136.1 GCA_030856845.1 Gemmatimonadota bacterium | reverse complement strand
GGGCTGTACCGGGAGCGACTCGCTCTCACGGACTGAAGAACGATCCACCCCCGCGCTCGTGCGTTCAAGGTCGACTAGTTCAGCCCGCGCCACGCGGCGCGACGGAGCTGCTGAGGCAACGAGCCGCAGCCTTGGGGGCAGGGAAATCGGTGCCATTGGCTGTATCGACTGGGAACCATGCGCATCCTGGGATTGAGTTTGCGACTCTGCGTTCGAGGCAGGCGATAAGTGATTAGCCCGCCGTTCCCGCCGCTGACGGTGAGCGTGCTCCCAGATCCATCCGATGATGAAGCCGAGCGCGAGCCCAGCGATGCCACCGAACAATCCGGCCGCCGAGGTTATTCCAAGGAAGTACCACAGACCGCGCGCGAACTGGCCTATCTCCAGCTGAGCGGCGAGGTGGCCCCACGCAAAGGGAGCGGAGCCAAGAAAGCCCGAGAGGAACCCGCAATACGCGGCGAGATCCTTAATCGCTATTCGGCGGAGCTGATAAAACTCGGACAAGCGGCCTCCTCAGCGGGCGAATGAGAGCGCGACGCGTGCTCTCCAGCAACTTATCGCCTGCGTGGTGGAACGCCATCGCGCGGACATGGTAGTAGCAATACACATCGGCTCTGTGAGGTGCCCGCATGCCATCGAGGGCATCGGCACTCCCGGAGATCGATGTACACCCAGAGGACACCATGTTGACAGTGCAACGAGCAATAAGAAGTGGTGCGGTTATAGCGATGATGGCAACGGTTACGGCGTGCTCGAGCGGCGGCGGCCTTGGCGGAATTCTCGGCGGAGTGCTTGGCGGTGGCGGCCAATCGAACCAGGTAACGGGCACGATGGAGGGCATCGATACCCGCTCTCAGCTGCTCTACATCCGGCAGTCGAACGGACAGTCAGTCAGCCTGTCGTACGACAATCGCACGCAGGTGACCTATCAGAATCAGAACTACCCGGTTACCTCGCTGGAGAACGGCGACGAGGTGACTGCGCGCGTCGCCAACAGCAGGAACAACAACTCGAACTACACTGATCTCGTGCAGGTGAATCGTTCCGTATCCACCTCGCAGGGTCAGTCGGGCAATCGGGGCAATCAGGGCAACGTTCAGACATATCAGGGAACGGTGCGGCAGGTCGACCAGTCGAATGGATGGTTCACCATCGACGCGAGCAATTCAGGGCGGCTGACGGTGACTTTGCCGTACAATCCCCGGCGCACTGATCTGTCGAGATTCCAGAGCCTGCGCAACGGAGACTACGTGCGGCTGTACGGGATCTACGTCAACAATTCGCGCGTCGAGCTGAGAGAGTTCTACTAGGACACAGCAGGATACGATAACGATACACTCCGCAGGCAGACGGCCTGCGGAGTGTCGTTAACATCTCGCTGTTGATGGGGGCGGCAGTTCCTGCCGCAAGCGCCAATGACTACGCCTACCTGCGGACGCTGCGGGGCTGAGCGAGGCTCTGGTAGACCGTCGTAACGAACACATCAGGCTTGATAAAAGCCGCCCCCCACTTCGCGTCGAACTCCGCCGAGGGCTTCGCGGCCAGCACCTGCGCGAGTGTTCGGCGCTGTATAACGAGCCGCGCCACTCGGTCACGCACTGTTCGCACTACGTCGCGGTATCGAATGAGATCGGCGCGGGTGCCGAGGGGGCCGTGTCCGGGAATGATCTTGGTCGCGGCGTTGCTACGAGCGAGAGCGGTGTCTACCGCCGCAAGCAGTCCCCGTATCGAGCCGCCTGTCGACAGGTCCACGAACGGGTAGGCGCCATTGAAGAACGTGTCGCCCATGTGCATCACGTTCGCCCTGCGGAATATGATTATCGCGTCGCCATCGGTGTGGGCGTTCCTGACGTGAAAGGCGCGCACGCTGTCGTCGTTCACGAAGAACGAGATCGACTCCGAAAATGTCACGACTGGAAGCGCCGCGGCGGGTGACGCCGGAATTCTTTGCTGCATCGCCGCGATGAACTGCTCGCTGCTCATCCGCCTCCGCACATTGTCGTGTGCGACAAGAATGGCCCCAGCGCCCGCCATGTTCTCGTTTCCTCCCGTATGGTCTCCATGCCAGTGCGTATTGACCAGAAAGCGCACCGGCCTCGGCGTTACGGTCGCGATTGCCGCTCGAACCTTCGGCGTCATCGGCGCGAACTGGTCGTCGATCATGAACGCGTCGTCCTTGCCGACCGACAAACCGATATTGCCGCCGGCGCCTTCCAGCATGTAGATCCCGCTCGCCACCGGTACGACCTTGACCGTCGCCTGCGAGAGGTCCTGCGCTCCGGAATCAGCGGCGACAAGGAACGCGGCTAACAAACAGGCTTTGCGAAGATGCATTTGTCGAGATCTGTGAGTCGATGTGATTACCTGTCGGCGAGAATGAACGCTCTGAGGGGAGCGCCGCCGAAGGTGGTGTCAACGGCAACGAGTGTTCGCACCGTTCCGCCCGTGAGAGTAACCGGCGAGACGTTTATGTTCACGCTGCCGGCGCGGCTGGCAGGAGCCGTTCCGGCCGGCACTGCCCGCAGCCGATACGTCCCCGGCGCGACGGTCAGATACCCCGACACACCCTGGTAACCGAGATTGGCTACCGTTGGGGTCGCCGCCGCCAGGTCCGCGGTGTTCCCCGTCAGGAAAAGATCCAGCCGGTTTCCGGTCGGACTCATCTGCACCAAGCGCACACGCGTCTGTCCGGCAGTGACCGTGTTTGTAT
>JALYOO010000124.1 GCA_030856845.1 Gemmatimonadota bacterium | reverse complement strand
CACCGTCCCACCCTGTGGCGCCACGCACTGCTTCGTTCTGATCGTTCAGGTGCTGGAAGAGAAAGAGCCGCGTCTCGAATTCACCTATTGTGTTCTGATATACGGCCGACGCTCCCGAAAGCGGAGGCATCGTGATTGTCGTCGGCGCGTCGCGGTCTCCGAAATAGGCCGACGGGTGAAGGATCTGCTCTGTTGAGACGGGCATCGCGGCGTACAGCGATTCTCCGGTGTTCCGGTCCTTGAAATTGCGCACGAATTCCGCACCGCTGAGATACGGAAAGATCAGAGTCTCCTGAATCACTAACGGTGCGGCCGCGAAAATCGGCATCGATCCCTGGTTCTCGCGTATCATGTCGCGCACGCGGTCCCAGCCGCCGGGAAGGTTCATCGCAACGTTGCTTCCGCCAAGCATCGCGGAGATCTGCTCGTACACTGCCTGGCCCTCGAACACAGCCTGCGCCGCTGTCTGCCGGTCATTCTGAGCTTCGATTTTCTGCGTCGAGTCGAGACTGATGTACTGGTCCTGCAGCGCGTGAACCAGCTCGTGAGTGATCGTGATACTGACGGCTTCCTTGGGGGCATCGGTCACGATGTACAGAACCTTGGTTTTCGGATCGTAGTAACCGACTATCTGCTCTTCGAGCAGATCTACGAGAAACTTCTGGAGATTCAGAGAATCGGGGATCATGCCGAGACGCTTGTAGGCGGCGGTGATACCGGCGAACTCGCGCGCGGCACGGGGATCGGTCACCTGGCTCGTTACGAACGCCCTCACCTGCGCCTTCGAGCGGGTCTCGACCTTCGGTGGCCTCTTGAATTTGAGACCGATTGCGTTCTCGATAGCGGGCACCGCCTCGCTCACCTCGCGACCGAATGGGCCCGCATAAGCCGGTTTCTTCTCCGCGCAGGAATTTGCGACACCGAGCGCAAGCAATACCGCAACCCCTGCCAGCGCACCATGCGATGTGAGGTTGTGATTCATGCGCTCCGCGAGCCGACGGAAAGATTGAGTTTCGCGAATTTTCAAAGGCCGGAAATGCGGAGATAGGTGGTGATCATCGCGTCGCCCCAAAGCAATGCGATTACTGCGGCGGGCGCAAGAAATACTCCGAACGGTACCAGCGGTGGATCGAACTCGCGCTTTGCACGCCGCGCGCGGAGCCAGGAGATTGGATAGACGACACCGATGAAAAAGACAGCGCCGAGGAGGGCGGCAAGAAAGACAGTGATTATCGCGCGGTTGGGACCGACCGCCGCACCGACCACCGCCATCAGCGTGACGTCCCCAAAGCCCATCGCCTCTTTCTTGAGAGCGGCCTCACCCAGCCAGCCAGCGATTGCGATCGCGCCGGCTCCCGCGCATGCACCGATCAGCGCTTCATAGGCGCCCGCGAAAGGCTTGACGTCACCGGTGAACAACGACGCCAGCGCGGTGCCGAACACCCACAGCAAACCGAACACGGTGAAGCCGTCGGGAATCAGATAGTGCTTTGCGTCGGTGACTGCGATGCCAAGGAGAACCGTCACCAGCACCGCTATCCGCAACGCCGTGAACGTGAGTCCGAAGTTGAGGTAAGTCGCCAGCCACAGAAGTCCAACGACGAGCTCGATCAGCGGATACTGAACCGAGATGGGATTGGCGCAGCCCCGGCATTTACCCCGGAGCACGATCCAGCTGAGGAGCGGAATGTTCTCGACCGCCTGAATCTGCCGCTCGCATTTCGGACACCGCGACCTCGGCCGCACCACCGAGAGACCCTCTGGCCAGCGCGAGATGCACACGTTCAGAAACGATCCAAAGCAGGCACCAACTACGAAGCTGTAGATCGCCCAGAGGGTATTCATTGGCCGCGCAGGTGATATAGGAGGATGCCGGTCGCCACGGCAACATTCAGGGATTCAGCCGAGCCGGCGATCGGAAGCGATACGATTTCCGCTGATAGCTCGCGCACAGAAGACGACACACCCGCCCCCTCGTTTCCCACGGCAAGTCCCAGGCGGGCTGGCGCTGCAAGCCCTCTGACCGCCTTCCCGCGCGCGTCCGACGCCCAGAGCGCAACGTGCTCCTCCTCAAGGAACGCAAACAGATGTGTGGCGGTAGTATGAAATGCCTGGTGATGAAAGTTTGCACCCATTGCCGCGCGCACAACCTTGGCGTTCCAGAGGTCGACAGTGCCAGGAAGCGCGACTGTCGCGTCGGCACCGAGCGCTGCAGCTGTGCGAAGTATGGTCCCGACGTTGCCGGGATCCTGAATGCCATCGAGAATGAGCAGACGAAGGCTTGCGCGAGAGCGCAGATCGTCGAACGACCGTTTGGGAATTTCCGCGAGCGCCATAACTCCCTGAGGCGAGTCTGTTTCGGCGGCGCTGCGGAATTCGGATTCACTGACCTGCGCGGTCTCGAGTCCGGATTGTTCGATGGTGGCGCGAAGGTCGGACCCGCGCTGAGCTCCATCGAGCTGCGGGGCTGTAATTACGCCTTTAATCGTGAGACCCGATCGCAGTAGCTCCTCGACTGCGCGGACACCCTCGGCAACGAAGAGCGACTGGCGTTCTCGCGATTTACGCCGGGTCAGATCACGAGCGAGAGTGAGCAGTCTCAAGCAGTTGTGTCAGGTAGGGTTGGAATAGGATTTGCCTTTCCGACAGCAAAGCAATTTACCGTGGAGTCCTGATGAAACGAATATTCGCGTCTGCGGCACTCGTTCTCTCCGTCACCGCCTGCGGCATTTCCCAGCAGCAGGAAGTTCAGATGGGAACCGAGTACGCGCAGCAGATCAACAGTCAGCTCCCGATCGTCAGTGATCCGGAGCTGAACCGCTACATCAATGTGCTGGGCGATTCCATCGCGAGACTCACCAGCCGCGCCGATCTCGACTGGCGATTTTTCATCGTCGACAGTCGTGAGGTCAATGCCTTCGCGGTACCGGGCGGGTTCATCTATGTGAACCGCGGCCTCATCGAGCGCACCGACGAGATGTCGGAGCTGGCTGGAGTTCTCGGGCACGAGATCGGGCATGTCGTTCGGCGTCACAGCATCGAGCAGATGGAAAAGGCTCAAGGCGCGAACATCGGTGTGACGCTCGCCTGCGTGTTGACGAGCATCTGCAACAGTGACATCGCCCAGGCCGGTATCAACATCGCCGGTGGCGCCGTGTTTGCCCGGTTCAGCAGGCAGGACGAGCTGGAGGCCGATCAGGAGGCGGTGAACAACACCGTGCGGGCACGCATCAGCCCCGTAGGAATCGTGTCGATGTTCCAGACGCTCATCGCCGAGCGCAAGGCCCGCCCCGGTGGCGTCCAGGCCTGGTTTGCGACGCACCCGCTCGAGGAAGACCGCATCGCCAACGCGCAGGCCATGATCAGCCGTATTCCCCCCACCACTCTGCGTTCTCTCAATCGCGCCTCCGCGAACTACAACTCGTTCAAGGCGCGCCTTCGCTCGCTGCCTCCGCCGCCGGCTCCGCGCCGACGGTAGCAGCGAACAGGATCCTCTAAACCCGCGGAACAGCGGGAACGCAACCGACCGCGTCTTGAACCCGGGAGACTTTTGAGATGCGCCGCGGATATC
>JALYOO010000122.1 GCA_030856845.1 Gemmatimonadota bacterium | reverse complement strand
ACGCCGCATCCTGCGAAGTAGAATACCGCACGAGCTTTCCTGCATTATCCAGCTCGGCAAGTCCGCCGGGGTGTCCATCCACCCCCGTGTCCCCGTGCTGCACGGTCGCGAGCACGTTTCCGTTCGGCAGTCGCGCGAACGAATGCATCATATGCCCCTTTGGCACCGAGGCCGCTCTCCCGGCAACCCGCGGCTTAGCAGGATTGGAGAAGTCGATCATGTACGATCGGTCCGCACCATAGTCGTTCAGGAAGTACAGTCCGCTCTTCGGCAGCTCGAACTCGGTGTGATGCGGAACCTTCCCGGAGCTGTCCACAGTGAGGGCATTGATAACGGTCCCGTATTTCGAGCTCTTCGGATCCGCATCGATGACGACGAGGCTATTCACGCCCTTCGTCGTGGGGTTTCCGGTCCCGGCCCAGACGTAGACGTAGCGGGAAGGCTTCGCCGCAAACCGGCTGCCCGAAACCGCTCCTGCAATCACTACTATAAACAGGACAAAGGACAGGGAGCTGCGGCGATGAGGTTTGAGCATGGGATTCCCGATGAGGTGGCGGGCCAATCTAACCCTCAAACCGGCCGCCTGCTCCTCGCAAACTCGCGAACCGACGTCATCTGCATCGGATAGTCATCCACTGGCGGCTCCTCGCCGGCATTCTTCCCGCGCGCCAGGCTCAGCATCAACGCCCCAAAGGTTTTCTCCATTGGATTCCGGGCTCCGCTCCATTGAGCTTCCAGGGCTGCCTCCGGAATCTCCGTTACGGCGAAGGTTTTTCCGAATTCTTCCTCGAAGATCCGCACCGCATCACGCTGGCTGATTGCCTCCGGCCCGCCGAACCGGATCGTCGCATTCCTCGCCGCGGAACTGCTCACCGCCTGAGCGGCAAGCTCTGCCACATCGTGCGCTGACACGTAGCGGATCTTCGCCGTTCCTTCCCCGTACACCTTCGCGGTTCCCGCAACAGGGTCGGCGAAAAGCATCTGGCCAAGCCAGTTCTCCATGAAGAACGACGGCTGGATGATTGTGTAATCCAGTCCGCTCGACTTGAGGTGATCCTCTACTTCCCCCTTCGCCTTCACGATCGGAGCATCCGGCATACCGGAAAGATCGAACGAGATGAAAAGGAATCGCTCCGCACCCGCCGCCCTGGCCGCATCGATGAGATTGCGAGTGCCTTCGCTGTCGGTTGCCTCGAAGGAATCGCCTTCCTTGCCGGTGCCGATCATGCTGACCGTAGAGATCACCGCCGCGACTCCATGACACGCTCGCTCGAGGGAAGCGGCATCCTTGAGGTCACCGCGAGCAATTTCCGCCCCTGCCTTCTCCAGAGAGTCGACCTTCTGGGGATCCGATGAAGTACGCACAAGAGCCCTCACCTTTTTCCCGCGCCCGAGAAGCCGGCGCACGATTTCCGACCCCACAGCTCCGGTAGCACCCGCAACGAGAATCATCAGCTCCCTGCTCCTTTTGAGATTGGCTGCGACATGGTCCCGCAAAAAGTACTGCCCTGGCGGCACCCAAGCGCAAGTTTTGCACTTCCGCCCTCCATGACGACTTCACGATCAGGACCGGAGCGGTGCAGTCGCAAGTTCCTGCGGTTCTTCCCCGAGGGGTTCCGGGACGAGACCGACGCGGTGTCACCACAGTGTTCGGCTTTATCGCACAACCCGACACGCATGTCTTCCTCAAGGCGATGGGCACCAAGCGCGCGGCAGAGGAAGTGGTGCCCATCCAGAGAGTTGCCGCATGGGGCGAGCCCGCATCCGGCACGGGACTGCGCACTGATCCCGATGTTCGAATGGATGCCGACGTCATTCTCGAAAGAATCGAAGCGCACCCGCTCGCGGGTGGATTCGTGCAGACGCTCGCTCCTCTGGAGCCGCTGCTATCCCGATGAGCTGCCGGGTCAGGCAGTCTTAACCGCCTTGACCCCCCGAAGTACATTCGTTGCCAAGCGCCAAGGCGCATCGCGGGTTCTCAGCAGGACACATTCGGATTGTAGGAATCGAACATTCCGCGCGGGTTGTCCTTGAATACCCAGGCATGCAGCTCGTAATGGGAGATGATCGGTACTCCGGTGACGAACGTGTGCTCACCCAATGGTAGTGCCTGCCCAAACACGGTCGGAGGCGCCGCGCCAACTCCCTTCTCGCGCTCCCATGCCGCCTTGAACACAATCCACTCAACGCCCACCAGATGAACGGTTCCGTCGGAACGCTTCTCGTACAGGAGCATCTCGGGCCGCATCGGATCGATGACGGCGTCGCCTGCTGCGGGGTTGCTCAGCGCGCCCCGTAACGGCACGTTCACCAGGTGGTATCCCATCCTGCCATCGACTGAGCTCGGACAGGTGGATCCGCTGACCGTCGGATCGGGCGACCATACTGTATAGCCTGCGCTCTGCGCCTTCGTAACATCTTCGTACAAAGCGAAGTTCTCCCGAATTCGCTCCACACCCGACTCGGCCTCTGTGAGTTTTTCGCTGTCGCATGCCGCTACCACCACCAGGCACGCAAGGGAAATCAGCTTTCGATGCATCTCGTCTCTCCATTTTCGTTATGTGTCCGACCGCCTGGCCGAGCTTGACCAGGCGATCGTAGCGGCTCATGATAGACGGACGCACTCACCTGTTTCTCACCAAACGCTCACCAAGGCGAAAACACGAGAAAATGTTCTACCTGAAGGTGCTGGGCTCGGTTTCCCTCTACGGAAAAACGACTGCGGTTCCTGCCGGTGCCCAGCAGAAGCGGCGGCTCGGACTGCTCGCGGTGCTGGCGATCGCCGGCGGGCGAGGTATCTCGCGCGACCGGATTCAATCCTACCTGTGGCCGGAGAGTGACGGCTCCCGGGCCCGGCACGCGCTCGACCAGTTGGTCTATGCGACAAGGCGTGCCCTGGGAGCCGATCCGATTCTGGCCGAGGGACAGGACCTCCGGCTCGACCTGTCCGTCGTCGACAGCGATCTCCACCATTTCGACGAAGCCATCCGCGACACCCGATTGGCCGACGCCGCCTCAGGCTACGGCGGACCGCTGCTGGATGGCTTTCACCTTTCGGACAGCAGGGAGCTCGAGACATGGATTGACGTGGCGCGGTCTCGCGCCGAGCAGCAATACCACAAGGCGCTCGGCACCCTTGCCCGCGAGTCGTCCGCGAAAGGGGACCATGCCAAATCGGTCGAGTGGATGCGAAAGCTCTCCGTATCGGACCCACTTTCTGCCTCTGTAGCAACCGGGCTGATCGAAGCTTTGTGCAGGACGGGCGACACCACCGGCGCCATCCGGCACGCCCGAAGTTATCAAAGATTCGTCCGCTCGGAACTCGAGGTCGATGCGGATCCTCGAATCGAGGAAATCATTTCCTCGTTGTCCGCACAGCG
>JALYOO010000097.1 GCA_030856845.1 Gemmatimonadota bacterium | reverse complement strand
AACCGTGACCTGATCGAGGGTGACATTCTGCTCGATGGTCTGACCAGGCGAGAGCACGATTCCCGTCACCGTCTTCGGAGCGAAACCAAGCCGGCGAAGGTGAATCGTCACGGTGCCTGGAGTGACTTTCGACAAGGCGAACTTCCCATCGAGACCGGAAGCGGAGCCGGTCATCGTGCCTACTACCTGTATACCGACGTCAGCGAGTCCCTCGCCGCTGCGCGCGCTGATGACCCGACCGACAATGCGACCAGGTTCCGCCGAAGCGGAAGGCTGTGATTGCGCTGAAAGTGCCAAGGGGCTTGCGATAAGTGCCGCAGCAGCGGCACTGAAAAGTCGAGAACGCATGATGGAATGCATGTCTCTCCTGATTTGGGGTCGAGGTAAATGCCGCATCGGAACTGCGCGACCCCTGATCTTCTCCGTGTTTTGTTTCGGAATTCCCGCGCTATCGAAACAATCGTGTCACAGTTCCAGCACGAGGTTCCGATTCGGGTCCAGCGGACGGTCGGGAAAGAAGGCGGCAATCGAGGTACCCTTGCCGACCTGGCTATGCGCATCGAGGCGGCCCCCATGGGTTTCGACGAGGTGTTTGACGATCGCCAACCCCAGTCCCGTACCACCACTGTCGCGTGCGCGCCCGGAATCAACGCGATAGAAGCGCTCGAAAATTCGCGGCAGATGCTCTGCACCGATGCCTGGCCCGGTGTCGCGAACGCCGACCCACACACCCGCTCCTTCGCGCCGCGCGAAAACCGTCACGCTGCCCGATGAGGTATGCCTCACGGCGTTCTCGAGAAGGTTGAGCAGGATCTGCCGTATGGCGGTGCGATCAGCCACCACACGCGTTGCATCCTTCTCCAATGCGATCTCGAGTGCGAGCGGTTTGTCTGACGCTGCGGCTTCCACCGACGCAAGCGTCTCCCGCACCATGACGTTCATGTCGATGTCCGACACCTCCGGCATCCATCGTCCCGCCTCCAGGCGCGACAGGTCGAGCAGGTCGTCCACGATCCGCTGCATGCGCTCTGTGTGGGTTCGTATCGTCGCGGCAAACTGGCGTCTGCTTTCCGGCGCCGGATCATCCTCGGCCAGCGTTTCCGCAAAACCGCCGATCACGGTGAGCGGTGTACGCAGCTCGTGCGAGACGTTCGCAACGAAGTCGCGGCGCACCATCTCCAGCTTCCTGATGCGGGTGAGATCGAACAGCGCGAGGACAGCGCCACCGCCTTCAAGCGGCCGCGCCGTGAGTGACAGAGTGCTGTCTCCGAGAGTGACCTCGGCCGCATCGGTCGTCGTCCCGCGGAGAGCATTGTCGATGGCATGTTGAAGCTGCCACAGCCGTGGGAGCCGCGCCGTGGGGAAGGGCACGGCATCGGTCACGCGCAGAAGATCGCGGCCGGCAGCATTGATGCGCAGAACCTGCTCACGGTTTCCGACGGCGACGACACCTTCATTGAGAGACTCGATCAATGCGGTCAACAGCTCGTCTTCCGCCTGCAACGCCGTCATTCTTGCGCCCAGCTGTTCAGCAAGGCGATGAACGGCGGTGGACAAGTCACGCACTTCGCCGACGGCCAGGAGTGCCGGCCGCGTCGACAGATTTCCAGCGGCGAGATCGCGAGTGACGGCAGTGAGCTCGCGGATCGGCTCCGTTATCGAACGAGCGATCAGCCACCCGAAGGCCAAGGCGAGCATGGCGGTCGTGACGGCGGGGATTGCCAGATCCGACCACGATACGTCCAGCTTGATTCGCACGGCGATGACGAAAGCCGCAACCAGCAGCAAAGCGTAGAGCTGCAGGCGCAGCGCGAGCTTCACGGCGTTGTCGAAGCTCCGGATCGCAACCGGTAGCCGAATCCTCTCACCGTCTCGATCAGATCTCCGGCGTCACCGAGCTTCGTGCGCAGCCGCTGTACATGCATGTCGACGGTACGTGTCTGAATATCCGGCGCAGCCTCCCACACCGATTGCAACAGCAGCGACCGTGCCTGCACACGCCCGCGACGCTCGGCGAGCAGAAGCAGCAGCTTGTACTCCGTCGGCGTGAGCTCGATCTCCGATCCTCCCACCGCGACTGAGTGGGCGGAACGGTTGATCGCGATGTCGCCAACTTTGAGGACGTCGTCCATTTCGGTGGGCGATCCGGTGCGTCGAAGAATTGCCTTTACGCGCAATACCAGCTCGGCGGGAGAGAACGGCTTGGTTAGATAATCGTCGGCGCCGAGTGACAGGCCCTTGATGCGGTCGGGCTCGTCGCGCCGGGCGGTGAGCATCAGCACCGCCATGCGCTGTGTGGCGGGGTCGCTCCGTATTTCGCGCAGCACTTCGAACCCCGACATGCCAGGGAGCA
>JALYOO010000061.1 GCA_030856845.1 Gemmatimonadota bacterium | reverse complement strand
CCCACAGGCCCAGGCCCCAGGCTCCCGCGTGTCGCACGGGTCAATAACATCCCATTTGACAGGTTCTTTGTCGCGTGGTCGCAGAGCTACAGTTCCAGTCCGATCCAGACGCAAACGTTCGCACGTGACACTCGACAAGACCGGCAATACGTCGACTGGTATGTGGATGAAAGCGTTCTGTCCTTCGCGAGGGCTAACCCCGGCCAGCTCTATATCAACGGCGATGAGCCTGATCAATATTGCACGAGTCCCTCCGACTACGCGGCTATTTATCGTGCCTTCGTTGCGGCAGTGCGCGGCGCGGATCCAACAGCAAGGCTCTCGCCCGCGGGCTTTGCAGAGCCAAATGAACGGTGTTGCCCGCCCGGCGACGAGGCGTGCCGCTCGCGCATGCACTCTACCGGCTACGCCGAACAATTCTACAAGGCGTACATGCAGCGTTACGGAGTGGCGCCGCCGGTTAACGAGTGGCGGTTCCACGATTTCGCGTTGTCGGTCGCTGCCGGAGATATCAGCGGCTGGTGGTCGAGGGTAGACGGCGCAGCAGCATGGTCCGTCTCCCACGGCGCGAACATGGTACTCGGCGGGTGGGGATTTCACGGGTGGCGTGAACCGGTGCCGGCTCGTCAGGAATACTTGAAGCAGGCGATGGGCCGCCTCATAAACGACAAGAGAATCAACGGAGCCTCTTACTGGAGCTACGAACCCTTGGTTGAATCCCCTTTTCCTCTAGTGAATGGCGATGGGAGCTTGACGCCAGAAGGACAAACGTACGCGAACCCGCTGACAGACATACCGACGGGCGCAAAAATCGTAGGTTCGGCGAGCGGACAGGCAAAGCTTCGGTGGAGTAACACGACCTCGGCCTGGGCAGCTGAGGCGGAGTTCTGGGTGCAAGCGGCCGGGTCGAATTCCTTCGTCTATCACACTACGGAGCTGGTCGCCGGTCCTGGCGCGAACCAAACCCCTTTCGTCGACTTGAACATCGGCGACAGCGTAAAAGGGCGCGTTCGTTACTACAACGCCTACGGTCAGGCCGCCTGGTCATCTTTCAGTAACACTGTCTCGTTGGCATTGACCGAGCCGGAAGCGGACCAAACGAGGGAACGCGGGAAGAGTCCGCTCTTCTGCTTTTTACAGTTGTGTTAAGACTTTCTGTCAGTGCAGCTAGGCTAGCCCCCGCATTTATCCTGCTCGCCTGCATCAACTGCAAGGGCGAGACAACGGAGCCCTCGGTTCCGACGACACTCGCCGCGAACTCAATGACCTCGGTCACCGGAGTTGCAGGCGCGGTCGTTGCTCCGCCTCCCTCCGTTATCGTGAATGACCAGAACGGATCACCGATGGGTGGCGCGACGGTAACCTTCGCGGTAGTCAGCGGGGGTGGATCAGTTTCCGGAGCGACAGTCACCACCGACGCTTCCGGCATCGCGACCGTCGGCTCGTGGACGCTTGGCCCTTCAACAGGAGCGAACGTCCTCAACGCAACTTCCGGAACACTCGGTGGCGTTGCCTTCACGGCGACATCCACCGCGGGAGCTGCGGCTTCGCTCGCCAAGACCGCAGGCGACAATCAGACTGCCGCAGCAGGAAGTGCAGTCCCTATACCACCGTCTGTTCTTGTAAAGGACGCTAACGGCAACCCGAGGTCCGACGTATCGGTAACCTTTGCGGTCGTGTCTGGCGGCGGGTCGATCACCGGTGCGACGGCCGTGACAAATGCGGCCGGCATTGCTACCGTGGGCAGCTGGACTCTTGGCAGTTCCGTCGGTGTGAACTCCTTGTCTGCCACAGTTACTGGTGTTCCACCGGTGACGTTCACTGCGGGAGCCATCTCCAACGTCTGCACCGTCCGGTCGACACACACGTTCGGGACCAGCAGCAGCGGAACGTTTTCCTCGAACGACTGTCAGTTCTCGGACGGCAGCTTCGTCGACTTCTACACCACCAGCGTTCCGCAGGCCGGAGCGTATTTCTTCCGCCAGTCGGCGGCCTTCGACACGCACATCCTGCTGGCGATGCCTGATGGAACGGCTATCGGCGACAACGATGATGAGCTCGATACAGGGACAAACTCCGCCATCAAGGCGCTCCTGCCTGCGGGCAACTATCTGATCGGTGCGGGCACATTCGCGCCCGGCGTGCTGGGCGATTACACCATCTCGTCGACGACTGCTCCGAGCGACGTGGCCAACTGCGAGGTCATCTCTGTCGTAAAGAACGTCACGACGACGCAAAACATCGCCACGACTGATTGCAATCTCGCCAACGCGCCTGCGACACCGATCTATTCCGACAAGTATGTCATTTTTCTCAATGCCGGCATGTCGGTCACGATCAACATGACTTCCACCACACTGGATTCATTCCTGCAGCTCGTTCGACCCGACTTACTGGTCGTGGCGCAGAACGACAACATTGATGCGACAACGAAGGATTCGCGGATCACATTCACTGTCACGCAGACGAACTACTACGCGATCTTCGCCCGCTCCGTCCCGACGACAGCGGTGGGGGCATACACTCTAACGATTCAATAGAGAGTGCCCTGACCACGGTGCCCGCTGCAACGAGCACGTTTCCCACATTCCTCATCGGAGTTCGCATCTTAGTTGGCCTCGGTGACTGCGGATCGACGAAGCAATAGCCATCCGACAAAGCCGGCCAGGAATGAGGCCGCAAGTATTCCTACCTTCGCCGAGTTCAGCAGAGGCCGGCTCCCGAAAGCCAGGTCCGCGATAAAAAGGGACATCGTGAATCCAATCCCGGCCAGCCAACCCACTCCGTGCACCTGCGGCCATCCAACTTCCTCAGGGAGCGCCGCGATCCGGAGACGGACAGAAGCAAGCGACGCAAGCGTGACTCCAAGCACTTTGCCAGCGACCAAGCCAACCATTACTCCGAGAACGACACGCCACGACATCGTCGATAGCATTTCTCCGTCGAGTCTCACCCCTGCATTGGCAAACGCAAATAGCGGCATGATCCCAAAGGCCACAATGCCATGAAGGCTGTGTTCCATTTTCAACAAAGGAGATTGTACCAGATCGATGGATCGCTCGAGAGAGTGAAGCGCTTCCTGTTGACCTGGATTGGACATCACGGAAGACAAGTCTGGATCGCTCGCGGCCGAGAACTCGTTGAGGGATCTTCGGGCTGATGCAACAAAATGGTCCTCGTCGATTCTGGTTCTCGCTGGAATCATGAGGGCGAGCAGCACGCCGGCGACAGTGGCATGAACTCCCGACTTCAACACTGCAAACCACAGAGCGATCCCCAGAGCTGCGTAGACCACCGAGTTTCTCACGCCCGAGCGATTGCATGCAGCAAGCAGAGCCAACACGAGCGCCGCCGCGCCCAGGCTGGGCATTGAAATCTTGGCTGTGTAGAAGATCGCTATCACAAGTACTGCGCCAATGTCATCTACTATTGCCAGAGCGGCCAGGAAGATTTTTAGTCCTGCCGGTATCCGCGATCCGAGCAAGGCGAGGACACCAAGGGCAAAAGCGATGTCCGTCGCCATTGGAATCCCCCAACCCGCGGCGCCGGGGTGGCCGGCATTGAAGGCCGCAAATATCGCGGCGGGAACGACCATTCCGCCGGCAGCCGCGGCGATGGGAAGCAGTGCCTGTCGCAGGGAGGCTAGCTCACCGACCCGCATCTCGCGCTTGATCTCGAGCCCCACGAGAAAAAAGAACACCACCATCAAACCATCGTTGATCCAGTGGTGAAAAGTCTTGGTGAGCTGTCCCCCTTCGAACCCGACAGAGAGCGAGCGTTCCCACAAGCTGAAGTAGGTGGCACTCCAGGGCGAGTTGGCCCAGGCGAGCGCTACTGCTGTACAGGCAAGGAGAATGATGCCTCCTGCCGACTCCGCAGCGGCAAACTCGTGGAATGGCCGAACGACGCGTTCCGCTAATGGAGGATCATTTCCACTGAGGGGCGGCTCAGGTGTCGCGGTCATCTTTTATCGAGTGAGTAGGATGCGGAATACCTGCAATCTATCATCAAGTATTCTCGGCCAGGCTACCAGAACATCTGAGTGCAACTGGCCAGCGCGGGAGTCTTGGCATCGGACAGCGAGCCAAGCGATACGATTAGCGAACTGATGAGGGAACTCTCAAGCGCTTCGAAGCCGGCCTCTGACACGACTCGCTTTCACGGCGACGATCTGGGTGATGGAATCGCTACGATTCTGGCTCCTCGCTTGGGGTGCGACTCCAGGCAGGTGAATTCACCCGAGGGTCTGATACCCGGGACGATGATCCTCGCGGACGCCCAATCGGCTATTCCCCGCTCGTCGTGAGGCCACTGGTTTCCAAAGGACGCGAGATAACTCCCAAACCAGCGGTACCAAGGCGCTGAACTGGTAGGCCCACGCCCTTTGATTTGTTGAATCCGTACAGACCCCAAGGCTCTGCGCTTCCACGTCGCCAGTGGTAGTATCAAAAAGCATTGTGGCCAATGTAACGGTGCGGCGGGACGTCATGAGGCGAGCTCTCTTTGTTGTGATATTCATCAGGGGCTCTATTAGAAGTCGGGGCGACTGGATTTGAACGAGCGACCTCCTGCTCCCGGCGTGGGAATGGATGCGCGCGGCTACGTGACTGTCAACGACCGTCTTGAGACGTCCACCCCCGGCGTGTATGCCATTGGGGATGTAAAGGGAGGACCGGCATTCACGAATATCTCGTATGATGATTTCCGCATACTCAGGACGATCTTCCCCACGGCGGCTCGGCGATTACAACCGGCAGGTTCGTGCCGTATACAATCTTCATCGATCCGCAGCTTGGCGCGATCGGCATGACAGAGCGCGAGGCGCGCGCCAGCGGGCGCCGCATTCGCATCGCCCGGCTGCCAATAACGAGCGTTGCACGCGCGCTCGAGGTCGATGAGACCCGCGGCTTCATGAAGGCGGCCGTCGATGCAGACACGCAGCAGATTCTCGGCGCGAGAGTGCTCGGGATCGAAAGGCGGCGAGATTGCCACCCTTTTGCAGGTAGCAATGATGGGCAAGCTGCCGTATACCGCGCTGCGAGACGGTGTCTTCCCACATCCGACACTGGCTGAATCGCTGAATAACTTGTTCACGGCGATGGAGCGTAAGCAGTGACGCTTTGACAATTACCGCCGGCTGGATGCCCTGGCCGGGACCGGAGGTAGCCAACGCGATCCATGGTGACACCGCTCAGCGTGCCCGGTCCGGCTGATCTCGTTGCACGTCATGTCGTGCATCGCTACGGCCACGTGACCGCGCTCCACGGCGTCGATCTTCACGTGGCGGCGGGAAGCAGTGTCGCCCTGGTCGGCGAGAGCGGATCTGGGAAGACGACTTTGCTTCGGTGCTTCAACCGTATGGTGGACCCCGTCGAGGGTCGCGTCACCATTGGCGGCGTGGACTTGCGGACGGAGCGAGTCGAGACCCTGCGCCGCCGCATCGGTTACGTCCCGCAGGAGGGCGGGTTGCTTCCCCACTGGAGCGTCCTTCGGAATGTCGAGCTGGTGCCGCGCCTCTCGGGTGAGCGAGTGTCCGCCACATCGGCTGCCACGGCCGCTCTCGAGCTGGTCGGGCTTCCGGCGGCGGACTACGCAGCGCGCTTCCCGCACGAGCTTTCGGGCGGCCAGCGGCAACGTGTCGCTCTCGCGCGGGCGCTCGCCGCAACACCGCGGGTGATTCTCCTCGACGAGCCATTCGGTGCTCTCGATGCGATCTCGCGCGCCGATCTGCACGCCACATTCGCGTCGGCACGCGCGGCGACCGGCGTCACTACTCTCCTTGTCACACACGATCTCGCCGAGGCGGCCCGACTGTGTGACCGCGTGGTGGTGATGCGCGCCGGGCGCGTAGAGCAGGCAGGTAGCTTCGCCGATCTGCGTTCCGCTCCTGCGACGCCGTACGTTGCCGATCTCCTCAGGCGCGCCATCGCGGGGCTCGAGCGGCTGCGTGGCGACGAGGTAAACGCGTGAGCGGCTATGTGAGAACCGCCGGTGGACACGGGCGAACGAAGAGGGCAATCGTCGCGTTGGTTGCATTCCTTTTTCTACTGCTGTCCGGCGGCGTGCGCGGTGCACTGACTGGCGCTCAAACGGGCGAGTCGTCGTCCTCTCGCCGGTCAGTAACCGTCGCGTCGAAGCCGTTCGGCGAATCGTACCTGCTGTGCGAGATGTTCGCGCAATTACTGGAGGCGAATGGAATCGCGGTGGATCGCCGTCCGGGCCTGGGCGCGACCGAGGTCGCGTTCCGCGCCATCCGCTCCGGCGCCATCGACGTGTATCCCGAATACACTGGGACGGGTCTCCTCGCAATCCTGCATGACAGCCTGCCCGATTCTCTGGCGCGCGATTCACGCGCCGTGTACGCGCATGTGGCGCATGCGACAACGGAACGGTACGGCGCGCGGTGGCTGCCTCCGCTTGGATTCGAGAATACATACGCAATCGCCGTCCGGCGCGAGACGGCCTCACGCCATGGGCTCCGCACCTTGAGTGATCTGGCGCGAGCTTCCACGCTTCTCACCGGAGGACTCACCGCCGACTTCATTGGCCGGCCGGACGGGCTTCCCGGCTTGCGTCGCACATACGATTTGCGCCCGCGCTCGGTGCGACCCCTTGCGCCCGCGCTCAAGTATCAGGCGCTCGCCACGGGCGCCGTCGACTTCGTGGACGGCTACTCGACTGACGGACTGCTCGCCAAGTACGATCTCGTAGTGCTGGTCGACGACAAGCGTTTCTTCCCGCCGTACCAGGCCGCGGCGCTCGTCGGAGCGCGAGTGACGCGGGAGCGGCCGGACGCCATCTCCGCGTTGTCACTGTTGAGTGGTCGTTTCAGCGACGACATGATGCGCTCCCTGAATCGGCGTGTCGAAGTAGACGGCGAACCGATCGCGGACGTTGCGAAGGACGCGCTCAGGGCTCTCGGGCTGCTGGGTCAGAATGCCGGCGTGACCCACTCGTCTGGCCCAGCGCCGAGGCCATTCATACGCTATCTGTGGGTCGAGCGCGGCACGATTGCGGATTTGACCCTTCGACACATGATGCTGGTGGCAGCAGCGTTACTGGCGGCCGTGCTGGTGGCCGTCCCGCTCGGACTGATTCTCGAGCGCGCCCGCGAGAGCGCCGGGCTGATCATGGCCGTGCTCGGCGTGATCGAGACGGTGCCAGGGATCGCCCTTCTCGCATTCATGATTCCACTACTGGGAGTTGGTGTCTGGCCGGCCCTCGTGGCGCTCTGGTTGTATGCGTTGTACCCTATCGCGCGCGGCACATTCACTGGGGTCCGCGCCGCCGACCCCGGCGCCGTCGAAGCTGCCGAGGCTCTTGGCGCCACGCCGCGTCAGAGGCTGCTTCTTGTGCGACTGCCGCTCGCTGCACCCTTCGTCATGGCGGGGGTTCGCACCGCGGCCGTGATCACGGTCGGCACCGCGACGCTCGCAGCGTTCATCGGTGCCGGCGGGCTCGGCGAACCAATCGTCGCCGGCCTTGCGCTGGCCGACACGCGGTTGGTGTTGTCA
>JALYOO010000462.1 GCA_030856845.1 Gemmatimonadota bacterium | reverse complement strand
CCACCTTTTGCCATGAAGCCGAGGACGACGATGCTCCCGTCGTCCCAGCCGAGTCGCATCGTCTTCGGTGAAGTCGCTGTGCGGACCTTCACGCCCGCGACATCGAGCCAGCGCTGGCGAAGACTTGCGTTCGCCCACGCATTGTAGAGTGCGGTTACTGAGACGTTGAACGTACGGGATTTGCTTACCTCGTACGACCCGTCCATTCGCTGGCCTTGTGCGCGCAGGCCAATAATGCGCTCGTAACCAACCGTCACCGTTTGCGACCACCAGTCGGCGACCTTGTACTTCTCGCTCACGAGCGTGGCGATGTCGCGATGTGACATCTCCCTCGCGCCGTGATAGTCGAGGGACCTGACCCACGCTTCCCACTTGCAGCCGGTTTTTTCCTTGATGACGGCGTCGCTCATTCCTGCGAGCTCGGCATAGTCCTTCGGGTCGACCGGAGAGGAGGCAGCAGGTGCGGGAGGCGCGAGTGCCTGTGACTTTGACCTGGGCTTTCTGGTCACCTGCGCACGGGCGGCGGTGTACGCTTCACCCGTCTTCTTCATGCGAGCGCGAACGAGGCGCTTGAGATCCTTATTCTCCGTCATCGTCATGTCTCCTTTGGGTACACCACGGATCACCCCCCAGCAGTGCGCCATGGTGACGCAAAGGACCGACGATACCGATACCGGGAGTATGCCCCCCTTTGCCTCGCACAGGACTCCGGCTGAGGCGGAGTCCGAGAGGTTGGGCGTGGATTAGCGCCGCAAATAGAATGTGGTTTTGTTCCCGGTGTGTCAAGATCACGCGACGGACGCCCGCGGGGTTGGCGGGCGGGATAGTTTTGGCTGTCGATTTCAACGCTTTCCTACACGTCTGCCGGGAGAAATCATGTTGCTGGTTCGCGACGTCTTTCACTGCAAGCCGGGCAAGGTGCGCCCGATGATCGAGAAGTCGCTGGCGATGGCAAAGCTCAGCGAAGAGGCGGGAATGGGAAAAATGAAGGTCATGACCGACTTTTGCGGGGAGCAGTACTGGACGATCGTCTACGAGGTCGAAGTGGAGAACCTGCAGGCGTTCGAAGACATGATGCAGGGCAAGGGAATCAGCCCCGAGATCAACGCTCAGTTCGAGAAACTGATGGAGGGTTATCACGACCTCATCGACCACGGTCATCGCGAGATCTACAAGCTCGAGAACTAATCCGCGCACGGCGCCGGGGAACTGGAGTAAGTTGGCGGCATGATCCCGGCGCTTCGCTTGGACAATCGATGAAGGGTCGCGAGGTGGGCCGGATTGCGGCCCTTTTTCGTTATCCGGTCAAGTCCATGAGTGCCGAGTCGCTCGAAGCGGTGGATGTGGGATGGCACGGGCTTGCGGGCGACCGCCGCTGGGCATTCGTACGTGACGGTGTGGTGCGAAGCGGATTTCCGTGGCTCACCATTCGGGAGCGCCCTGAAATGGGACATTACCGGCCGCGATTCGCGGAGCCCGACCGCCCCGAGCTGTCTCCGACGCTCGTGCGCACTCCGGCTGGTGATGAATTCGACGTCGTCGACCCCTTGCTCGCTGCCGAGCTCGGGCACGGTGCGCGCGTGATCAAGGAAAGCCGCGGGATCTTTGACACCATGCCCCTGTCTCTCATCACCACCCAGACTCTCGCTGCACTCGGATCGATGGTCGGATCGGAGATGGACGTGCGCCGATTCCGCCCGAATCTTCTCGTGCACGCAAGTGACGACGCGCCGTTCCAGGAGGACGAGTGGATTGGCGTCGTCGTGCGTATCGGAGCGATGACGATGCGCGTCGACCAGCGCGACACGCGCTGCGTAATGGTCAACGTCGATCCGGTCACTTCAGTGCGCGACCCTGCGATTCTGCGTGCGATCGCTCAGCAGCGACAAGCCTGCCTCGGTGTGTATGGCTCGACGGTGGAGCGAGGCCGGTTAGCGGTAGGGGATCCGGTCAGCATCGAACTTTGAAGCGGTACCGTTAGATGTCGCACGATAGTGCCGAGTGCCAGGTGATTCCGATCAACATATTTGTTGCCCATTCCCCGCAGGGTCTGTTCGAACGCCGATAGCTGGAGGACGCTTGATGGACGAGACGAAACCGGGAGTTCTCGGGCCGATGGATGGCAAGGCCGGCCTGCTCGGCAGCATGGGAGTTCGATTCATGATCGATGGAAGCCAATCGGGCGGGGGGTTCTCTCTCGTGGAGCATCCCATACCACCGCGCGCCCTCGGCGCGCCGCTTCATCGCCATACTCATGAGGACGAGTACACCTACGTCGTTGAAGGGCGCGTTGGCGCACTTCTCGGTGACGATGTCGTAATCGGCGAAGTCGGTGATCTCATCTTCAAGCC
>JALYOO010000460.1 GCA_030856845.1 Gemmatimonadota bacterium | reverse complement strand
ACCTCTCCCTGCGCGAGATTCTCGCCGGTTTGTCGGAACCGTGACCTTCGAGCTCGGGGTGAACTACTGGCCGCGACAAAGCGCCATGTACATGTGGCGTGAGTTCGACATCGCGCCCGTACGCGACGACATGGCACACATCGCAGACATGGGCTTCGATGTCGTTCGAGTGTTCGCACTGACCCAGGATTTTCTTCCGGCCGCCATGACAGTCGCCCATGATATGGTAGCCCGGCTGGAAGAGGTTTGCCTTGCCGCGAAGGATGCCGGCCTTACTGTGGTGCCGACACTGATGGCTATCAACATGAGCGGCAGAATGTGGTGGCCGGACTGGATGCTGGACGCGCAATGCAGGCCGGCGAATATCTTCTCTGATCCGGCTCTCCTCCGCTCTCAAGCCCTGCTCGTCGAAACGTGCGCTGGCGCACTTTCGGGAGACAACGCAATCCGCGCCTTCGATCTGGCCAACGAGATCGACGATGCGCAGCGACCGGACTCGCGGGATGCGGGCTGGCTGTGGGCATCATTGCTCGCTAACGCTGTGCGACGCGTCGCACACGGGACAGCGATTCAGATCGGAGCGCACCTTCCATCGCTGACGACCGCGAACAACATGCGGGTGGACGATCTCGCGGCAATAGCTGATGAGGATGTGATGCACGCGTATCCGCTCTACTGCGACGCCGCTCAGTCGTTCCTCGATCCTTACCTCGTACCGTTCGCCTGCCTGCTGACTCGAGCACTCGCCGGCAGTGGGCGGCCAACATTGATGCAGGAATTCGGCTTATGCACGGCCCCGCCCGGTGCACCGGGCCAGACGATCACCGACGACTTTCTGGGTCAGCCGCGCTCCCAGTATCTCGCATCGGAGGCCGAGGCGGCTGCGTACTTCGAGGCCGTGCTGAACGAACTGGTGACTACTGGCGCGGCGGGCGCCTACGCGTGGTGTTACGCTGACTACGATTCACGGCTGTTCGACCGGCCTCCCTTCGACACGGCACTGCGTGAGCGGACGTTCGGGTTGGTGCGGGCTGATGGAAGCGAGAAGCCGGCAACGAACATTTTCCGCGAGTTCAGAAACCGTCGTGATGCGGGGTCGCTGGCGAGCGGCTCGCCCGCCGGGTTCCCGGAGGTGACGGCGGACGAATACTATCGCGCCCCTGCGCGGAATTTCGCGCGCCTCTACGCCGACTGGCTGGCGAGGGGCAAATCGTGATCGCTCCCCTGGAGCGACTCGCCGCCAATCCGCTCGTGCGTCCTTCCGATATCCGGTTCACGCAGGCCAGCGGCGCGTTCAACGCCGGAGCCACAGTCGATCGCGCGACTGGCAAGGTTGTTCTGCTCGTTCGGGTATTCGAGCAGGATACACGCAGATCATGCCTGGCGCTGGCGCTGTCGTCGGACGGTATGGTAATCGACGAGATTCGGAACGAGCCCGCAATTACACGCCAGGAGACCTATGAGGAATGGGGCGTCGAGGATGCCCGCATCACTTGCCTGGAGAGCGAAGGCCGATACGCCATTACCTATACCGGTTATTCACCTGCCGGGCCGCGGGTCTGCCTGATCACCACCGACGATCTGTTGGCGCCCGAGCGTTATCGCCGTCACGGACCGCGCATGGCTGGCGACAACAAGAACTCCGTGATATTTCCCGAGAGGGTGGAGGGCCAATACGTCATTCTTCATCGGCCGATGCCATGCATCGAGTGCATCAGAGTCTCATCGCTCGAAGAGGAGTGGCGAGCGAACGGCGTGCGGCTGCTCGGTCCGCAGCCCGGAACATGGCGAAGCTCGCGCGTCGGCGCGGGAGCGCCGCCGATTCGCACACGCATTGGATGGCTGATGGCGTTTCACGGTGCCACTACCATCGAGGAAGGCAATGTGTATTCGATGGGATGGTGTGTGCTCGACCTCGATGAACCGGAATCCGTTCTCTATGTATCCGACGTCCCTGCCCTCGTTCCCGAAGCGGAGTATGAGATCGAGCTGAACGAGATTCCCCAGGTGGATCCCGCCAACTTCAGGAATGGTGTGCGGGTCGTTTTTCCGCAGGGACTGGTCGAGGCTGGTGACGATCTGATCGTGTACTACGGCGCCGCGGATGTATCGGTGGCTGCGGCGCGGGTCAACAGGGGAGATCTCGTCGATTCTCTGGAAAGTGCAATCGGGCTCCACCAGGGAGGCGTCGCGCTGTGATGTCGACAGGAAGCCTCGCACTCATCGCGTTGCCTGTCGCGGTGGCATTTGCGGCGGGTTGCTCGCGCGAGCTGGACCCTGTTCCGGCGGGCCCCGCACCGTTGTCAGTCAATCTGGACTACCTGCGGCATCTCGGTCTCGATGCGACAGTGGGCGGACGACCTGTGCGTGTCGTGTCACTCTACGCGGAGGCACCCGACTACCGGCCAACAGGTTCCCCTGCACGCGATGGATACGAGGGAATAGCGAGCCTCGACGACGCGGCCCGCGCGGCTGTCGCATATCTCCGCGCATACGAACACACCGGCGATATGCGCGCTCATGACGAAGCACTCCGGCTG
>JALYOO010000446.1 GCA_030856845.1 Gemmatimonadota bacterium | reverse complement strand
TACCAGGCATTTCTCGACAAGCATGAGTCGGATGGCTGGCATTCGCTCGAAGATTTCCGTGGCTCTCGACGCGACCGGGTGGTACTGCAATCGAATATTCGCCGGCCGAGTACGGCGGACTACCAGGGCGGCTACGAATCGGTCGAGGGGTATGCGGCTCCGCAGGAAGCCGATCAGTCGCAGGTGGCATGACGGCGACTATATCGCGGGCGCGGCACAAAGGTTCGCTTGCGGCCGATGCGATCGCGATGCCCCCCTGCGACCATCGGCCTGCACCCTATAGCGGGCCTTCGCGCGCGGAGGTAGTGGCGCTCAGGAAGGAGTACTGCAACCCGGCAATTTTCACTCTGTACGGCGATCCGCTGATGATCGTCGAAGGCCACATGCAATGGCTGTTTGACGAGACCGGGCGGCGGTATCTGGACATGTTCGCGGGAATTGTCACGGTGTCCTGTGGCCACTGCCATCCGAGAGTTACCGCGAAGATTCGCGAGCAGGTTGACACGCTCCAGCATGCCACGACGATCTACCTGCACCCCGGCATGCCGGCGTTCGCGAAGAAGCTCGCATCGAAGATGCCGGCCGGCCTCGACGTGACCTACTTCGTGAACAGCGGCAGCGAAGCGAACGACCTCGCCGTCCAGATGGCCCGGCTGTACACCGGCAACGCCGACGTGATTGCGGTTCGGAACTCATATCACGGCGCGTCGCCGTCGAGCAACACGCTCACCTCGCACAGCACGTGGAAGTATCCCGTCAATGTCAGCAGCGGCGTTCACCATACTATTTCTCCCGACCCGTATCGCAGTCCGTTTGACGGGACACCGGAAGAAGTCGCTACCAAGAGCGCGGCGGACCTCCGCGACCTCATTCGATTTTCCACCTCGGGCCGCATCGCGGCGTTCATCGCTGAGCCGATCCAGGGTGTCGGGGGTGCGACGCACGGAGCGCGGAACTATCTGGCAGAGGCATACGCGATTGTGCGCGAGCATGGCGGCCTCTGCATCGCCGACGAAGTGCAGACCGGCTTCGGTCGCACGGGAGAGCACTACTGGGGCTTCCAGAACTTCGACGTTGTCCCTGATTTCGTGGTGATGGCCAAGGGCATCGGCAATGGCGTGCCGCTCGCGGCGGTCACGACGCGCATGGAGATCGCGCAGGCGCTGACGCAGCGGGTGCACTTCAACACATTCGGCGGCAACCCGGTGTGCATGGCCGCGGGAATGGCCGTGCTCGACGTCATCGAAGAGGATGGCCTTCAGGAGAATTCCAAGGTCATCGGCGCGCGGCTGAAGTCGGGTTTCCGCAAGCTGATGAGCGAGCACCGACTCATCGGCGACGTTCGAGGGATGGGTCTCATGCTCGGCGTCGAGCTCGTGAGGGACAGAGGCACCAAGGAGCCCGCGTCCTCGGAGATGCGACACGTGCTGGAAGAAGCGCGAGCGATGGGCGTGCTGGTCGGCAAGGGCGGAATCGACGGAAACGTGATGCGAATCAAGCCGCCAATGTGCATCACCGCCAACGACGCCGATTTTGCACTCGACGTCATCCATCGCGCGCTCCTGTCGGCCGAGGCGACGTGAGCAGCAAGTGACATTCGACACGATCGTAAGGGGCGGTAACGTGGTGACCCCTCAGGGAACGAGCGTCGTCGACATCGGCATCGTCGGTGAAAAGATTGCCGCGATCGGACCGGGGCTCGACGATTCACCCCGGGCGAAGATCATCGACGCTGCCGGGCACCACGTGATTCCCGGCGTGCTCGACGTACACGTGCATCTGGAGCTTCCGTTCTGCGGCACTGTCTCGTCCGACGATTACCGCACCGGCACTCGAGCGGGCGCTCGCGGCGGTGTCACGACGCTGATCGACTTCGCCATTCCGTATGCCAACGAATCGCTGAGCGACGCCGCAGACAACTGGATGGCTCGCGCCGAGGGAAAATCACTCATCGACTACACGTTCCACATCTGCATCACGCGCTACAACGAGCACAGGGACCAGATCAAGGGAATGGTCGATAGAGGCTTCACCACTTTCAAGGAGTTCATGATCTACGAGTCCGAAGGGTGGCAGTCGGATGACAGGGCCCTCTTCGGAACGCTGGAAAAAATGAAGGAGTATGGCACCATGCTGCTGGTGCACGCCGAGTCGTCGCGCGTCCTGGACGAGCTGATCGAGCGGCACCACACTCCTGAATTGATGAAGCAGCACGGTGCGCGGCTCCATCGCATGACCCGTCCGAATTTCATCGAGTCCGAGGCCATTCAGCGCGTAGTGACCTGGAGCGAGGCTACCGGCGGGCGGCTCTACATCGTGCACATGTCGACTGCTGAGGGCGCCGATATCGTCAAGGCGGCCCAATCGCGTGGAGTGCCAGTCGTGGCCGAGACCTGCGCACAGTACCTGGTGCTCGACGACAGCGTGTTCGATCGGGAGGATGGACATCTTTTCGCATGCTGCCCACAGCTCAAGAAGCCGGCGGACTCGGAGCGGCTGTGGGAGGGACTGAAGAGCGGCGAGGTATCAGTCATCTCGACGGATACGTGCACCTTTACGCGCGAGCAGAAGGCGATGTGGGGGGGCGACTGGACGAAGATTCCGATGGGGATGCCGGGGCTCGAGACGCTGATGCCCGTGACTTACACCCACGGTGTGCTGAAAAACCGTTTGAGCCTGGAGGAGATGGTCGCGAAATTGAGCACCAATCCGGCGAAGATCATGGGCCTGTACCCCCGAAAAGGCGCGATCGAGGTGGGCGCGGACGCGGACCTTGCAATCATTCATCCGGCATCGACGATGAAGGTCGACTGCGAGACGATGGAGACGAACGCCGACTGGTCGCCGTTCAACGGATGGGATCTCGCTGGTTTCTCACGTACCACCTTGTCGCGCGGTGATGTCATCGTCGACGACTACGAGGTCGTCGGAAAGGAAGGCCGGGGAAAGTGGCTGCCCCGCTCTCCTGGAGGAGTTCAGTAGCCGGACCTGCTCGAGGCGCGCGACATTGTTGCATCTCACTCACAATCAGGAGCACCGATGAAACTGTCATTCTGCGGGGCCGCTGCTGTGCTTGCGGTCTCGCTCTCTTTTACGC
>JALYOO010000442.1 GCA_030856845.1 Gemmatimonadota bacterium | reverse complement strand
CTCGTTTTACCGAGGAGGACATGGCAGCCAGCAAGCGACTTAAAGTAGCCAGATGGGCGGATCGTCTCAGAGCGCTCTTTGACCAGTTAGCGGACAGACACTCTCCCGTAACGGTTGTGCTCTTCCTCGCCATGGCCAACGCGGTCACCGTGTTCGCGATGAACCGGTTCGAGCAAGCCGCTTGCGGCCGGCTGCCGTTCAGCATGCTCGATCTCGAGCTCACTTTTTCCGCGGGCCGCTTTGACACTCTGCTCCGGCGCATCACCGACGCCGAGTGCGGGAGTTTCGTGTTGTTGAACCTCGTCACGCTGGACGTCGTGTATCCGCTTGCCTACGGCCTTGGCCTCTCCGGACTTTTTCTGTGGACCGAACGGCACCGGCGCCGCCACGCCGACAACACTCACGATGCCCGGCCGCTGCCCGCACGCAACCACGTGCTGGTGCTGCTGCCAATCGCCGCGGCGCTGCTCGACATCCTTGGCGAAAACATCCCGCTCCTGCTTGCGGCGTTACTGCTGCGCAGTGGTGTCGCACCCGCTGCGCTGCTGGTGTCAATTCTCGTTGTCATCGGCTCTCTCGCAGCTGCACTAAAATTCTCACTGCTTCTCGTTGTTTTCCTCTTCATCGTGAGCGAGTTGTTCTCCCGCTCGCGCGGCCGGCTGCTCCGGCGACTTCGCTTCAGCGTCATCGCGGTGCTCCTTGGCGCGTTCCCTCTTTTGCTGGTTCCGCAGGGACAGGAGATTCTTCAGCGGCTGGTCGAGGGCAGCTCGCCCGAGGGACGAATCATCGGGGGATTGATCGCTCTCACCTTCGCCGCTACCGCGGTATGGTATTGCGGAAGGAAGCTCGCGGAGCTTCGGTTTTCGCGCGAGACGTCGCCATCCGATCCGGACTGGTACGAGTTCTTCGCGGAGAATCTTCCCCGAATGCTTGGCATCGCTGTTCTCGCGCTGGCGGGAGCCGCCTTTGCCCGCGTCGGTGCGGCGCTGGGCTGGTTCGTCGCTGCCGCGCTGCTCGGCTACGTGGTGACTCTGTTCGCCAGCCGGCGGATGCCACAGTTGCTTCGTTTCTTCGGGCGCCCGTTCATCTGGAGTTACTGGAAAGAGGTGCCGCGGCTCGATGAACGAGTGGGCCGAGTGGTACTTGCGTCAATCGCTGGAGTGTTGGCGCTAGGCGACCCGCTTCGCCTCAGCGGCGCCTCTCTTCCGCTCGATCTATTCCGTCTGCGAATCGCGGCCTGGGCGTGCCTGATCGTGGCCTGGCTGTTCTATCTCTACGTGTATTCCCGCCGCGAAAGGATCGCCGCACGCCGCTACCGGCGCATGCTGTTGCCGGTGGTCGAGGAGCAGCTCGCGATCAGTCCGCCGAGGGGTCCGCTCGATCCTGAGGCCGACATCTATCGGAACGAGGTGCGTCATCTCGACCGCGAAGCTGTCGCGTCGGTGGATGCGTGGACGGCGGTGCATCGCCTCCGGTGGGGCATTGCCGCAACAGTCGCCGCGAGCATCGTCATGCTCGTGTTGTTCGCTGTCCGCGCGGTCGAGCTCGGTCGGTTTCTCGGTGCGCTGGTCATTCTGGCGATGACAGTGAGTAGCGTCGTGTTCTACGGAAGCATCGCCGCCTGGGTTTTCGGTATGTACCGTGTTGCGCTCGCGTCGCTCGTTTTTGCCTTTGCTGCGCTCTTCAGTCTGTGGAACGACAGTCATGTCATCCGCACTCTGAAGCCGGTGGCCGCGGAAATCGCGGCGCGGAGGGACATCGGCACTCACCTGGCGGAATGGCGCCGAGCCCGCCCCGCGGATAACGCGCCGTTGATTCTTGTAGCTGCCGCTGGAGGCGGACTCCGCGCTGCCTACTGGACGGCGGCGTCACTCGGGGCTCTGCAGGATCGCAATGCGGCGTTCAGTGCCCGCGTGTTCGCGATCTCCGGAGTTTCGGGAGGCAGTCTCGGGGCGGCTGTATTTACCGCCCTCGTTCGCGATGCACAGGTCTCGCCGGAGATCGGCCGGCTCGCGCATCGCCTTCCGTGCGTGCCGCAGGCGATGAGCGATACGATGACAGCGAGAACATTCGGAGAGTATTCCGCATGCGTGCGCCATTTCATGCGCGATGATTTTCTGTCGCCGGTGCTGGCGAAAATGGCCGGACCCGATCTGCTTCAATGGTTCCTGCCGTTTCCGGTGAAACAGTTCGACCGGTCGCTCGCGCTCGAGGGCGCGTGGGAGCAATCGTACAGGAATACCACCGGCCGGACGACACTGGCCGAGGGGATGCTTGCTCTCACGCGCGACTCTGTGAGTCGTGCACTGTTACCCGCGCTCTTTCTCAGCGCGACGCATGTCGAGAGCGGGCGGCGTTACATCGCATCACCGCTTGTGAGGAGTGGACAGAACTTGCCGGCAGGCCATCGGTCGCGCGCGATGCGCGATTCCAGGGACCTCATCGATCTCCTCGGAAGTGACATCAGGGTGTCCACCGCGGTCGGAAACAGCGCTCGTTTCACGTACGTGAGCCCTCCAGGTCGCATCGAAAGGAATGACGGAGCGGAGTACGGTCACCTTGTCGATGGAGCGTATTTCGAGAACTCGGCGCTGGTGACATTGCGGGAAGTGCTGGAGATCGTTCTTGAGAGTGATAGTGCGGCACCACTGGTTCAGCCACCGATAGTTCTCTATCTGTGCAACGATCCGCTGGGCTGCCGGCGGAGTGCAAGCGAGGACACGGTTCTGACTACGAGACGGTCGGCCATCGTGGAATGGGCCGCACCTGTTCGCGCATTGTTCCGCACGCGCGACGCCCGCGGATCACTCGCTCGCGCGGACATCGCGACGCGAAGGGATATCCGCTTCGTGCAGCTGAACGTGTGCGACTCTCTGGCGGCGCGAGATGGCACACCGGCGGACGGCGCAATCCTCGGATCGAAGGAACGGCAGAAGCTCGCGGAGGAGAGAGTAGTCGCCCCGCCACTTGGCTGGATTCTCTCGCAAGCGGCGCGCGACTGGATGGATTCTTCACTGACGCGGGGGGCCATCACGTCGCGCCCAAGTCGCTGCCGGCGGGAGAACGTGGCAGCGCTCGACATGCTCGACTCGCTGCTCACTCCCTCGCTGCGAAACGGACAGCCGGCCGCGGCGGTACCTGATCAGATCTCCGGAATACTCCGGTAAGCCGATCCGGAGTTATCGAGCTAGCGCTACCTGATTACAGCCGTCGCCCAGATCGCGCCGTGGTCGCTGCTTCCGCGCACATCGAGCACCGTACCAGCGCCTGCACTATCGGGAACGGTCAGTCCTTTGAGGTAGATGTGGTCCCACCGCCCACCGCGCGTGGTCCATGGGCCCCGCTCTGTCGGCCAGGCGTAACCCATCGCCCGCGCGACGCGGCCAACCGAACCGCTATTCATGTCCCCACCGATGACGACAATGGAATATTTCGACGCGTCAGCCAGGATTGCGCGCATCTGCGAGCGCCGCGCGCCGGAGGTGATGTCGAACAGCGTGCCGAGGTGTGTAGAGTATACGCGAACCAGTGAATCGCCAAAGCGAATCGTGGCGGCCGTGGCAGTTCGCTGCGTGCGCCCAAGCAGCGAAACATTCGGCAGCACGAGCTTGGAATCCTCGACGATTTGCCACCGCGACAGTATCGCGTTGCCAAACGGCCTCTTCGTTTTCAGGTGCAGAGTCGCTGGGTAGTACACGTACCACATGCCGAAAGCGTCAGCAATGCGTCGTGTGCCTGTTTCGTCCATCTCCTGAAGCAGGAGGATGTCCGCGCGATTGAGCGACGGGTCGCGGGAGAGCGTGACGATGGCACTGTCGATCCCGACACTGAACGCGATGTTGAACGACACGATGCGAACCGTGTCGGGCTGCCTGCTCCGGGCAAGCGAAGGCAGCGCCGGTGCGCCGATGAAACGTGGACCGTCGAGCGTCGCGTAGTTCTGCTGTGTACGGCATCCCGTCACGACCGGCAGAGCGACCAGTACCGCAATCAGGGCGCGTAAACGAATCGCGTGGCTAACCGCATTGCAAAATTGTTCCGCACGTCCGGAATTCTCAGACGACTCGGCCGTCAGAGCAAATGCCTCGTCTGCCCGTGCACGATGCAGGATCGTGTCGCAGATGCTCGACGATTCTGCAATCCGAGCGTCAGGGCGACCGACCGGCAACGAATGCCCAGCGTGCCGAAGCGGTCGCTGTTATGGTCAGGTCAGCGGGTGTCAGATTAGTAGGCACCGCGCGCGAGGCGGTCACCACGACTGAGGACATGAATCCGTCGCGGGCATAGCCGGGCGACATCGCCGTCGACAGCGCCATGAGCTTTCCAAGCGAGCCGCCAGCGGCGGCAGCGAGCGCCTCTGCATCGAGCCGTGCTTCCCTGACGGCGATCGCCAGTGCACGACGGCGGGCACCTTCCACATCGGGTCCGAGAAACTCCACCGGCGAAACCTGGGTTGCGCCCCCAGCCAGACCGACATCGATGAGCCTTCCGACATCCGCAATGCGCGGAACTTCGATACGCAGTGTATTGCGCGACATGAATCCAATCGGCCGGCGGCGGTTGTCGGTCACTTCATAATCCTGCCCCACCGAATATCCGCCGTTCGTCAGCTCGGCCGGCTTGACGCCGGCGGCATATAGTGCGGCGATCGTGGCTTCGACACGCCGAGCGTTGTCGGATGCAGCTCTGGCGGCGAGTGGAGCACGGCTCTCGACCGTCATGATGAGGACCGCGCGGTTCGGCGTGATCTTCACGTCGCCCCGGCCTGTCACCGATACTTCAGGACCGGAAGGAGACTGAGGGATCTGGGCGCCGGCAACTGATGCCGTCAGCGTCGCGGCGATGGCCAGCCTGGTCATGAAATTCATTCGGAACTCCTGTGCGCGCGGGTTTCGTTCATCAAATGGTACCGTGATGGCGAGGCACTGTCTGGGCGCGTTTCCGCAGCGCGGTGCCGCTACGGCAACCGGTTGCGCGCAATCTCGAGCCAGTCAGGCGCAACACAGCGGAACTTAGCGGCTAGTTGTTTTCGTCGTCCGTGTATGTCGCACGACCGCGCCGTCTTCGGAAACGCCTTACGATGCGGCGCGAGTGGGGTCGTACGCGGTGCCACGCGTAGGCGATACCCCAGATCCACGCGAGCCAGACAAACCTCTCCCATACCCGCAGTGTACCAACTATCTGGCCGGCCATCGCCGGCGCGGTCAGTGCCAGAGCAACGCCGGTGAAATGCGGCCGCGTGCGTTCCACGACCTGAAGCGGCACGCCGGACGATCGGTACAGACCACGCTCGATCGACGCAGCGAGGGAATCGGACGAGAATGTGCGCCAGCCGGGGATCCATATCACCGTCCATGCGGGTATGGTCCGACCCCAGCCGTGGTTGTTCGAGCCCGCAACAACAGAGATCCGAAGGGAATCCGCGAGCCGAGCTATCTCGCGGCGGTCGCGGTCGTGTTGTGCGAGCCCGCGAGGTGCTCCGTTCACCAGCTCGACGGCCGCGATTCCCGGCGGAATTTCAGTTGCCGCGAAGGGCAGGTCGATCAGCGGTCCTGGAATCGCCATGATCGCCGTCGGCGTACGACCGGCGAGCAACGTCCCGCGTCGCAGATGACGTCGCGAATCGATCAACGACGCACTGTCGCCCTGAGTCATGCTGAGAAACAGCATGAAAGTGCCGCGATACCGGCCTTCGAAACCGGTGAGCAGCACCGTGCCATCGCCGGCTCGTGCCGCATTGCTCCTCTCGCCGGCCTCCGCTCCCTTGAACGTGCTGTGATCGGTTACATACGCAACGTCGACTCCTCCCGCGCGGTGCCAGTCGCGATTGTCCCCAGCATCAAAGCTCGAGCGCGCATCGTGTGATGCGTTCGTATGGGAGTGGAGGTCGACTCTGACGAGGTTGGAGTTCGCCACCACGAGCTTGGCCATCGGCCTTGGCAGGGCGGCTGTCATGGCGTACAGAATTGCGAGAGTGCCAAGTGTTGCACCCGTCCAGATGGACGCGCCTTTCACGCGTCGATTGCGGTCGGCGCGCATCGCGCCGAGAGCGCCAGCGATTCCAAGCACGGTTAATACGACTGCGATGTGCTGTCCCGTCGAGAGAAGTCCGAGAGCGTCGAGCAAACGCGACAACGGGGACAGGATCATGTAAAGCGGAGGGACGGCCAGCTCCATTCCCACCGGGACCTTGTGTGTGACTGCATCGCGAACCGGTGCGACCCGGCCGAATGCGCCTAGAAGCACCGCTCCGTTCAATAGGACCGGCACCGTTCGCCAGCGAGGCCAGGGAAGTCTCAATAGGGTCGCGGATGCTGTGTGTGATTGATCTGCTGATCAGCTATTCGAGCGGGGGTGAAAAGTATTGCTCCCGGGCGGGCTGCTCCAGAATGCAGGCTGGTGGAATCTTTGGAAGCGACCTCGACACACAGCCTGCCATTTATACAGGTGTGATACTCTCTACCATGAGGAAACAAGCGCGCAGCGCGGAGTGACCAGGGGCGGGCGGCTGACGCTTGACTCCGGAACATAAAGAGTCGGAGTCAGCGCGGCATGCGGCGGCGAACGGCCACTGCAGACGCTACCTTCCGCACCATGTCGGATCAACGCGCACTCTCGCCTCTCGGAAGACTGCTTCTCGCGGCCGCGAGCGCGATTGCCGTGCTTGCGGGAATGCGCGCCGCTGCGTCGATCGTTGCGCCGGTGCTGATTGCGATCGTTATCACGATTGCATGGAGCCCCGGGTCGGAATGGCTTCGCGGACGCGGCTGGCACCCCAGCGTCGCGGCGCTCACCGGCATCGTCCTCGGCGTTCTCGGAATGGCGCTGTTCGTCGCCCTCGTCTGGACGTCGCTGATACAGCTTCAGGACAAACTGCCCGAGTACCAGCCGCGAATCGCTGCGCTTCAACAGGTCATAGCGCTCAAGCTGTCCGACTTGCCGTTTGATACCTCGCGCCTGTTTTCCGGCGAAGTGCTGAGCCCCGGCGCGATAGTCGGCTACGCCCTGAAAGCAATCAGAAGCGTGACCGAGACAGCGGGGAATCTGTTCGTTCTCGTGCTGCTGATGGCGTTCATGATGCTCGAGGCAGTCCGCTATCCGGAAAAGCTGAGTGAGGCCTTCGGGACATCGGGCACAGCCGTGCAGCAGTTCGTGAGCTTCGGTGAGAGCATCCGCAGCTACGTCGTGCTGAACGCGACGTTCGGACTCATCGCCGCCATCATCAACACGATGGTTCTCTTCGCCCTCGGCGTTGACTTCGCCGTGCTCTGGGGAGTGATGTCGTTTCTGCTGAGCTTCATTCCCAACATCGGGTTCGTGATCGCTCTCGTTCCGCCGGCGCTGCTGGCGCTGATCGAGTATGGCTTCACTCGTGCGCTGCTTGTCGTTGCCGGCTATACGCTGATCAATTTCGTGGTGGACAACGGCTTCAAGCCGCGGTTCGTTGGGGAATCCCTCGATCTGTCGGCGATCGTCGTCGTGCTGTCGCTGCTCTTCTGGGGATGGCTGCTGGGTCCGATGGGAGCGCTAGTGGCAATACCGCTGTCTCTGGCCGCGAAGTTTCTCTTCGAGAGCTTCGATGAATCGCGATGGCTTGCGCGGTTGATGAGCGATAGCGGCGCGCCGCCACCGGCAGTGGTCGACGCCACGACTAATGACGAAGGAAGCGGCTAGGGGCTGCTCCTTTTCCCACGCTCGCGCGCTTCTCTGACTCCCCATACCTTAGGTCGCGTGAGCGACATCATGGGTCGGCTGTCGATCGTTCTTGCCGGTCGGTACGAAGTCGAGCGACAAATCGGCAGTGGCGGCATGGCCACCGTCTACCTTGCGCGCGACGTGCGGCACGAGCGCAAGGTCGCCATCAAGGTGCTCAAGCCCGAACTTGCCGCTCGTTTGGGCAGCGAGCGCTTCGTGCAGGAAATCAAGGTTACTGCCAACCTCCAGCACCCGAATATCCTCCCACTCTACGACTCCGGCGCGGCCGAGGAGTTCCTCTATTACGTGATGCCGTACGTGGAGGGGGAGTCGCTGCGCGGGAAAATCGATCATGACCGGCAGCTCAGCGTGGAAGAGACGATTCATATCGCCAGGGCGGTCGCTGCCGCGCTCGACTACGCGCACGAGCACGGAATCGTGCACCGTGACATCAAGCCCGAAAACGTCCTGCTGCAACGCGGACAAGCGCTGGTCGCCGATTTCGGGATCGCACTGGCCGTGAGTGCCGCTGGCGGCACGCGTCTCACCGAAACAGGACTCAGTATCGGTACCCCGAACTACATGTCGCCTGAACAGGCGTCTGGCGATCGGTCGCTGGACGCGCGCAGCGACATTTATTCGATGGGGGCCATCACGTACGAGATGTTGACCGGGGACCCGCCTCACACCGCGAGTACGGTCCACGCTGTCGTCGCGAAAATCCTGACGGAGAAGCCGTCGCCGATCTCGCGTAGCCGGGACCTGGTACCAGCGAACGTTGACGCCGCTGTCCAACGCGCGCTGGCCAAGAGCCCCGCGGACCGGTTCGTCCGTGCCACGCACTTCGCAGATGCTCTGACCAACCCCGGTTTCAGACTACCGGAAACGGGACAAGTGAGAATTGCCGCTGCGCCCACTGCGCCGAAACGCAGGACGTGGTGGTGGTGGGCTGTCGCATCCGCGGCTCTCGTTATCGGGCTGTTCGCCGGCTGGTCTCTCCGCACTGCGACGTCACCGCGCCCAGGAACGAACGAGGCGCCTTCGGCGGTGTTCTTCCTCCCATTTGATTCAGGCGCCGCGGTCCCGGGATACCCTGCTGTTTCGCCCGACGGGACTGTTCTCGTCTATCCAGGTGGCGAGGCCGGTTCGAACCGCCTTTACATGCGACAACTGGACGACCCCGTTCCCGCCCCGATTCCGAGAACCGAGGGTGCTCACAGTGCGTTCTTCTCGGCGGACGGTGAATGGGTGGCATTCGTTGCGGATCAGTCACTGAAGAAAGTCCGGCTGGAAGACGGAGGTGAAGGTGTCATCGCTCCATTCGTCGAAGGATTGGCCGGCGCGACGTGGCGTGAAGACGACACAATTCTGCTATCCACACTGCCCGGTGGATCGTTGTTCGAGGTCCCCGCAAGAGGCGGCACCCCAACCCCGCTTGTCATTGCGAAACACACCTTCGCCTCGGGATTCTACTTTCCGCACTTTCTCCCGGGAGGTGAAGCGGTTGTCTTCAATACCGAGGCGGCTGGGGGCCTGGTCGGCGTTCTCGACCTGAAGACCGGAGAACGCAAGACGTTCGGTCGCGGGCTTCGGCCAAGCTTCATCGAGACGGGACACCTGGTTTTCGCTAACCCCGAAGGCCGTCTCGCTATGCAGGCGTTCGATCTCAGCCGCCTCGACACGATTGGAACGCCGAGGGTTCTGCCCGAGGAAATCGGAGTCGGCTTGGGCAATGCGTTCTATTCCGTCTCGCGCGGAGGCACGCTGGCGATCATTCGCGCAGCCGGTACTGTCCTCGACCTGGTGCTGTTCGACCGCGGCGGAGGGCAGCAGATACTCTTCCGCAGTGGCGGATTCTGGGCGCCACGGTTCTCGCCCGACGGGAATCAGATTGCGTTCGGCGACCGGAACCCGGATGACATCTGGATCTACGACTTCTCCACGCAAACGCGGCGGCGTTTTACGCTCGATGGCGCGGGGAACAACGATCCCGCGTGGAGCCCCGACGGCAAGCAGCTCGCATTTTCGGCGAATCGGCGGTTTCGAAAGGATTTGCTCTTGCGTGCCACTGATGGAACCAGCAACGAAAAACAACTCGTTGTTAGGGAGGGACTGCAATGGGCATCCGACTGGACGCGCGACGGATTCATAATTTTCGCCGATGTCCCGCTGGATGAGGATCGTGACATCTGGGCCGTAAAGGCGGACGGAAGTGAGCCCCCCTTTCCGTATCTCGACACACCCTTCAGCGAGAAGTCGGCGGATGTGTCGCCGGACGGCCGTTGGATCGCGTACGACTCCAACGCGCCCGGCCGGTTCGAGGTGTTCGTCAACAGATTCCCAAAAAGCTCCGCTTCCCCCGTCATCGTGTCATCGGCAGGGGGAAGAAATCCGCGGTGGGGACCCGATGGCCGCGAACTGTTCTACTGGGATGAGGGCCGGCTCATCGCCGCGCGTCTCGACTTGAGTGCCCGCCCGCGGGTAGCGAGTCGCACCACCATCCTGGAGACGGGTTACGCCAATGCCGACCATCCGAACTACGACGTCCACCCGGACGGAAAGCGTTTCGCTGTCGTGACGGGTCGCGCCCGGCCGCAGCGGATCATTGTGGCAATCAATCCGTTTGTGCTCGCGGGCCAGCCGCGCTAAGGGAGGAGACGCCGGAGGGGCTCGCGATCTCGTACGGCAACTGCATGGGATGGATGCAGATGATCTGCTGCCTGAAAGTATTCGTCGAGCACGGGAAGACTCTGCGCGCCTTCTTTTTCTAGAGCGTCCGCGGAAATTTGATGATCAGTGTCGCCGAAGATCGCTCACGCGATCGACAGCGCGACCCGGAACCCGATGCAAGCGTCGCCATATCGGCGCGCAATCTCATAGCGCTTAGATACCGTGCAATGCACCGCCCAGCTATGGTGACATCCGCCCCGAAGCACGCGCTGCGGGCTCGAACCGACCAGCGCGCTGCCGTCACATGGAATGTTGCGGATGTCGCGCGAAAAACAGTCCTGGCACCATTCCCACACATTCCCGCACATGTCATGAATGCCGAGCTGGTTGGGCTCCCGCTCTCCCACTTCGTGCGTCACCTTCCCGCTGTTTTCCTCGTACCAGGCTACTGAATCCACGTCATTGCTCCCGCTGAAACGAAAGCCGGCGCGCCAGTACTCGCCGCCGCGAGCGGCGTACTCCCATTCGGTCTCCGAAGGCAGGCGGAATGTCGCGCTCGTGTGAGCAGGCAGCCGTCCCGTTATCAGTCCGGGTATCGGGCTCGCATTGATTCGATCCAGGAACCCCTCGGGCTGCGTGATCC
>JALYOO010000258.1 GCA_030856845.1 Gemmatimonadota bacterium | reverse complement strand
AAGTGGAAGGTGCGGAGGCGGGAGCCGATTTGTTGGCGCGACCAGTCAAGGACGTATCATGAGGACACTCACGACAGGGGAGTGTCGTAACCGTGTTGCGCTCATCCCATTGACTTTCAGAGGCTCGCTGATGCCGACAAGCGATCTAATGTTGCTCGCGGTGATTGTATGATTCGCTTGCGGCATAGCTTAAGGCGTTAGATGGCGCGGAAATGCTAATGCGAAGTCACTGAGTAATAAGCCCATCGAATCGATGAACGAAGAATCTGCCGACACCGACCCGACCGCATGGCCTTCGACAATGTATGAGGCGGCAACTCTTATCGTTGCCAACTTGTCGCCTCAGGAGCGGACTGACCTCGCATCTTGGAGCGAGGCCGTTTTGATGGCGCAGCATTTCGGACTGGGACTTCAGATTCGGAGCAACTTTGGTCTTTGGGGTGGAAACACAAAGTTGCTTGACGACTGTACCGTGACCACTTGCCAGGCGACCGGCCAGACAGAGAACGATGAACCTGAGGCAGATGAGGAGTTTCTCTTTGCGGGCCGGATGGATGCCGACGGTGCATCCGAGAGAATTCTTCGTGCAGCTCGTGACTTGGCGCGTTCGTCAGGCGTGTAGCCATTGACTCCGGATTGCTGCGCGCACGTGAATCGACCTCCTTGCGGGCTCCATCTAAACACTCGCTGAAGCTAACAAGCGACTCGAATGGATCACGTCGGCATCATGAAGAAGTCATGGGGATTCCTGCCAATGATCCTCTCCGGCGAGAAGACAATCGAATCACGATGGTACATGAACCGCTCTGTTCCATGGGGAAGGATCAGCGCGGGCGACAGAGTTTACTTCAAGGACTCTGGAGAACCGGTCACAGCAGTTGCGACCGTTTCGAAGGTGCTGACGTTCGAAAACCTCACACCTCATTGCATACACGACATTCTCGTCAAATACGGTAAAAAGGACGGCATCGAAAAAGACGAGATACCTGACTACGTCGATTTCCTAAAAGACAAGAGATACTGTATCCTGGTATTTCTCGGTAACGCGCGTGCGGTTAAACCATTCGAAATCAATAAACGTGGATTCGGAGCGATGGCGGCGTGGCTCACCGTCCCGCACATCGATGCGCTGCGCAGATGACTCATTCCTCGCGTGTCCGTTGCGAATCAAGTCGCCGCTCCATCCGTCAGCTCAGGATAGCTCCGACTTACGCGCGTGATGTTCTCGCCTTGTCCCGATGATAACGTCTCGCTCGGGTCGAGACACCAGATTCCGTCCAGCAGCCCGTTACGCCGGAGGACCTCGTGGATTCCCGGGATGCATCCACGGAACGCGTTCGCCGCATCGAACACGGCGGCGTTCGCGTCAGTGAGAGCGGCTCCCAGCGAAAGCAGTGACGAGTCTATCGAGCCGGAGTGGCGCGCGCGCTTGATGTGCTCGAGCAGCTTCACTGCCGCCCGCGTCCACACGGCCCACTGACCGAGCAGGCCGCCGTCGATCCACCGTCGCACAGTCGTTCCCCCGACATCGATCGGATACGGCGTCAGGAGATCGGCGACGATGTTGTCGTCGTTGCCCGTGTACAGCGCGATGTCCTCCCGGCCGGTTTCGACCACGGCGCGAACCACGTCGAACGTCTGATACCGGCTGAACGGCGCGATCTTGATCGCCCACACGTTCGGAATTTCTGAAAACCGACGCCAGAAGTCGTACGACAACACGCGTCCGCCGACCGCCGGCTGCAGATAAAAGCCGAAGAGTGGGATCACTTCGGCAATTGCGCGACAATGCTCGATCATCGCCGCTTCCGTTTCCGTGCGCCAATCGCCGAGGCTGAGCAGCCCGGCATGGTAGCCGAGCGAGGCGGCGAGCTCCGCTTCCGCGCGTGCCTGCGGTGTGTGGCCGCAGACGCCGGCGATCAGCGCCAAGGGACGCGATGCGGTGTCTGGCGCAGCACGCGCTTCCTCAGCCGCGAGCTCGAGCACGGGCCGATACAGGCCGATGGCAGGGTCGCGGATCGCAAACTGGGTGGTGTGCACTCCGACCGCGATACCACCGGCGCCGGCCTCGATGTAGTAGCGCGTGAGCCCACGCTGCCGGCGCTCGTCGAGCCTGCGTGCCGCATCGAGGGCGAGCGGATGCGCGGGAATCACCTGCCCCGCGCGCAGATGCTGATGCACGCTCTCGGCATTAGAAACGTCCATCGCGCGCCTCGAATCTCGTTGCTTTGCCCAGCAGCGGTCCACCTTCCTCGATCCACTGCGCGACCCACTCCCGCATCTGATCCAGCGACACTTCCGGCGCGGCAAACGTCTCCCGCATCCGCGATGTGTTGCTGAGCAGCGCATCCGCTCGCTCGGTACCCACGAACCGCGCGCGCTTGCCAAAGCGTTCAGCGAACCACTCGGCGAGCTCTCGCACGCTGAGAATATCGGCGCCAGTGACGTTCACCACGAGCGGCGGCGATGAAGCCAGCTGGAGGCACTCGAGCGCGATGCGATTCGCGTCGCCCTGCCAGATCACGTTCACGTAACCCATCTCGACCGAGACGGGCTCGCCGCGATACACTCTAAGCGCGACGTCAACCAGCACGCCGTAGCGGAGCTCGACCGCGTAGTTGAGGCGGAAGGCCGCGACACGCGTGCGATGATGCAGCGCGTAGAACTCGAACACCCGCTCGCGTCCGAGACACGATGCCGCGTATTCGCCGACTGGTCCGAGAGTGTCGTCCTCACGCGAGCCGCCGCGTTCGACCTGCGTGAGCGGATACACATTTCCCGTAGAGAATGCGACGATCCGCGAGTCGCGATAGCGGTGCGCGCAAAACGCGGGCACGATCGTGTTGATCGCCCAGGTCATCGCCGGCGCTTCGGCGGTGCCGAACTTCTGGCCGGCCATGAAGATCACGTTCGCTGCATCAGGCAGGCGCGCGATCGCGTCGGGGTCGAGCAGGTCGCAGCGAAGCGTCTCGACGCCCGCGTCGTTCAGCGCGTGCTCCGCGGCTGACGACGACCATCGCGAAACGGCGATCACGCGGTGTGAGTCGGGGTGCGCACGCGCTGCCATGCGCGCGAGCGTGGGGCCCATCTTGCCTCCCGCGCCAAGGATGATGATGTCGCCCGGACATGCCTCGAGCGCGGCCGTTGTTTCTGCGCGCGGAGAGGAAAGCAGGTCATCGAGTTCGTGCTCGGTCATCCTGATGACCAACTTGGCCTTCCGAGCGGCTGCTCGCCACATTTCGCGGCGTGTCCCAACCGCACTCTCCCCTCGAGCTCCTCGTCATTCCGCACACGCACTGGGATCGGGAGTGGTATCACACGGCCGAGCACTTCCGACAACGCCTGGTTCGTCTGATCGACGAGCTCCTGGACGAACCTCCTCCGTCCGGCGAGAGCTTTCTCCTCGACGGTCAGGCAATCGTGCTCCAGGATTACCTCGCGGTACGGCCCGATCGCGCGGCGGCGCTTGGCATCCTGCTGCGCGACGGACGCGTGGAGGCGGGACCGTGGTACGTGCTCGCCGACGAGCTGATTCCCAGCGGTGAAGCGCTCGTGCGGAACCTGCTCACCGGGCGCGATCTGGTGCGCCGACTCGGTGGGGAACCGCCGCCGGTGCTGTACTGTCCGGATTCGTTCGGACACCCCGCCATCCTGCCGGAGCTCGCGCGCGGATTCGGGTGCGACATCGTAATTGTGTGGCGCGGGTACGGCAGCGCACGCTGGCCGCCGGGAGACACAGTGCGCTGGCGCGGACCGTCGGGCGTGGAGGTAATCCTGTATCACCTCCCGCCGGACGGGTACGAATTCGGCAGCTCGCTTCCGACGGAGACGACTGCTGCAGCGGAGCGGTGGGCGCGCGTGCAAGCGGTGATGAGCCCGCGCGCAACAACCGGGTTCGCTCTGCTTCTCAATGGAGCGGACCACCACGCGCGACAACTCGACTACAGAAAGGCTATCGACGCGCTTGCGGACGCGGCACGCCCGAACGTTGTACGCGCGGCCACGCTTCGCGATGCGGCGACTGCGATCGTTCGTGAAGCGCGGCGCATGGAATTGCCGGTCGTCGAAAACGAGCTGCGCGATTCGTACGGCTACACGTGGACACTTCAGGGGACGCTCGCTACGCGCACCGCGCAGAAGCGGCGCAACGCGTTCGCCGAGCGACTGCTGGTGCGCGACGTCGAGCCGTGGCTCGCGTTGGTGCAGGACGGCGGGAGTGCTGCGGCCCGGGCACTGCTCGCCGCGGCGTGGCGAACGCTTCTGCGCGGACATCCGCACGACACCCTCTGCGGGACGGCGATCGACGCCGTCGCGACAGCGCTCGATGAGCGGCTGTCGTCAACGATTGTTCAGGGCGCGGCACTGCGCGACGACGCGCTCCTCGCACTCGTTAGCCACGACACGGCGCGAGCTCGCGCAGAGCCGGACACGTGGCGTCCTGTCGTGGTGCTGCGGAATCCCGCCGCGCGCGCGCGGGGAGGAGTCGCGGAGCTGCAGCTCTCCGCCACCCTGGCCAGTGTCGCCGTCGGTCCCGGCTCGGCGGAGCGGCAGGGTTTGCGGCAGCGCATTCCGCCCTGGGGGGTCGATGGCGTACCGCTGCAGATCCTAGAGCGCGGCGAGCGCGTCGCGCTCACGGAGGATACACGCGCGTACCCTCGCGCTGACCACACCGCCACCGTTCACGCGCTGTGCTGGGTGGAGCGGATCGGAGGGTACTCCGTAGTCACTCGCGCACAACGCCGCGGCGCGCGCGTGGATGTTCCCAACCCGGTGGATACTAGCGAGAGGGAATTGAGCAACGGTCTCGTGCGCGTGGTGGTGAACGATGCGGGCGAGGTGCGGCTCGAGGATCTCACCACTGAACGCGTGATCGACAACCTGCTCGCGCTCGAGGACCGGCGTGATGTGGGAGATCTGTACACACCGGCGATGCGTGAGACGGTTGCACCGTGGAAGCTGCGGCGCGTGAGTCGCGCGCATCGTGGCCCGCTGCGCGGCGAGCTGGCGATGCACTGGGTCGGACCGAGTGGACGCTGCACGTTGCGCCTGCAACTCGACGCGAACCTGCCGGTGCTGCGCATTCGAGCGGACGGCGAGAACCGGGCGAAGGATCATCGGCTGCGACTGCACTTCACGACGGAGCTTGCCGGCGCGGCGACTGTCGCCGACGCAGCGTTTCATCCTGTGGCGCGGACG
>JALYOO010000370.1 GCA_030856845.1 Gemmatimonadota bacterium | reverse complement strand
TTCGCTGGCGCTCACCACCCGATAGCGACGCACCACGTTCGGCGATCTTGGTATCGTAGCCATTCGGGAGCGCCTCGATGAACTCGTGGGCACAGGCCGTCTTCGCGGCGGCGATGATCTCATTCCTCGTCGCGCCCGGTCTTCCAAACGCGATGTTCTCCTGAACCGTCATCGGGAAAAGGACAGGGTCCTGAGACACCACGGCGACGCTTTCGCGCAGTGGCTTCAATGCGAGGTCCCGCAGGTCGTGCCCGTCCAGACGGATGACTCCCGATGTCGGATCGTAAAAACGCGAGAGAAGCGACACCATCGATGACTTCCCCGCTCCGGTAACTCCGATGATCGCCGTAACCTGGCCGGCGCGAGCGCGAAATGAAATATCCGAGAAAACCAGTGGCTCCGGACCAGCCGAGGCATCAGGTGAATTTCCCGGATAGCCGAAGCTGACGCCGGCGAATTCTACGTCTCCTCGAACCGACTGGAGTGTGACAGAGTTCTTACGCTGCGACACCTCCTCCGACGAATCGAGAATCTCGAGCACGCGCCGGCCGCGACTGTTCAACGCGGTTGCCGTTCCGATCGCAGTGGCGATACCGGTAATAGGCGTTGCAATCATCGCCAGGTAGCCAAGGAAAACGAGCAGGTCTCCGAGTGTGAGGGCGCCGTCGAGAACACGCATGCTCCCGACCCCCAGCAGCGTAGCGCCAACGAGGGCTGTGATAATCGTGGTGACCTGCATATAGCCGGCACCAATGCGCATGGATTTCACGTATGCGTCACCCAGACCTAGGGCGTGGCCGGCCATCAGTCGCTCGAAGTACGCCTCGCGTGCATAGCCCTGGATGAGCCTCACGCCACTGAGACTCTGATTGATGAACGCCATCATCTCCCCCTGGCGCCGCCATTGCTGTTCATTGGCCTTGTGCATTGGCTTCTTGAAGACGAGTAAAGCGAGCAGCAGGAGAGGCACCATCGAGAGCGTCACCAGCGCCAGGACAGCATCCAGGCGCAGCATCAGGAAAACCATTCCGAACAGTGAAAGCAGGGAAGCGATCGCCGGAATCCCCACTGCGCAGATGGCCGCCTGAACGACGAATACATCGCCGCCGAGTCGCTGCGTGAGGTCGCCGACGGCGTGGCGCTGGTGGAACGACAGCGACAGTCGCTGAAGCTTGGAGAAAACCTGTCCGGACAGGCTGACGACCATTTTCTGAGCCACACCGAAGACAATCACCTGTGTAGCTAGAGACGCCGCTGCACTGCATATCACCAGAAACACGGATGCGAGGACTGCCGCTACGATGAGGCCGGGTCTCGTCGCAAGTGAAGGCGTCGACCCTGTGAGCTCGGCGAGCCAAGGCGGAAATGGCCGACCGGAGAGCGCGTAGTCGACGATCACCTTCGTCGGCCACGGACGCGCCACCTCGAATGCCGCTCCGACGAGTGCGACAACCAAGGCTGCGCCCAGCGTACCCTTGAAGGGCAGGGCGTAACGCAGCAGTCGCACGGTATCAGATTGCATGGCGTTGTCACGGGATCGGGTGAAGGCAGTCGTCGCTGAGCGGCCCGCGAAGTTATAACCATCGACTGAAGAATGCGCGGCCAGGCAATCAGAACGTCTGAAGCACTTGCTTGACTGCCCACATGAACGTTGAACGTTGTCGATTCAATGAAACCCAATATCGCAACCCCGTCAGTGACGAAGCCGCCCGCCAACTGGCGATGAAGTGTCTGCAAAGTGATCGACGATAAGACGGCCGCCTCGTCACTGCGGGCGCGGGTTGGGGAGGACTCGAGGGTGCGAATAGCCGACCAGGCTCATCGCCGATTGCGATCCGTCCTACGGACTCCGCTTCGCATGAGGCAGGGAGCGCCATTCACCGATTGAAAACGACTATCGGCGCGAGTCAGTAGCAGCACGGAAGGTAGCTGACGAGCATTTCGAATGGCAGGATACTCTCAGAGCTGCTTGCGAACGCCCGCGCAACCCAGCGGCTCGCCCATTCTCCCGGCCTTCCTCTGGAGCATCCTTTCGCCGGCGCCCCCGCTGACCCACGTGTAACGGCTGGGTTTCGGTGAGGACGTCGTCCGCAAACGTCCTGGTTACCCGGAATTATGGCATCACATTTTGTCGATTCCGACAATGTTGTTGACAAAACTCGAGCGCGGCCCTAAGGTCCCCGCCTCGACTGAGGCTGACTCTCTCCGCCTTTCTCTCGATTTAAGGGACCGGCGTTTGGGTCGGCTTCCTCCGAAGTTCCGAAATAGGGGGAGTAAAGTCTGTGTAACGTCTGACCTCCCTCAGCGGGCAGAGAGGGAGCCAACTCCTGATGAGCGCGAGGATACAATTGGCAGTCCGGCATTATCGAGGCGTGTTCAGCTGAACCCAGGGAGCCCGAAACCCAGATTTTTCGGTGAATGATTGAACCGGTTGCGGATGAAGTGACGGATACTAGAGCGACGCACGGCGGGGAGCGGACACGGATGACGTCAACCGTATCTCGCAGCAGTCTCGGATTTCCACCCGTGCAGATCAAGGGTCGAGTGGTCGCGCGGGGCAAGTTTCTCTATGTAGATGGCAAAAAATTCTACATCCGCGGCGTCACCTATGGCCCGTTAAGCCCGGACGAGTCGGGTAACGAATACAAGAGTGAATCCGACGTCTCTCGCGACTTCGCTGCGATGGCCGCGGCCGGCGTCAATCTGGTGCGCACCCATACCGCTGTTCCGCGCTGGCTGCTCGACTGCGCAGAGCGCGCCGGGCTCCGGGTGCTGGTCGGATGCGCGTGGGAGCAGCACATCACCTTTCTCGATGACAGGCAGACTCGCCACCGAATCGAGAAAAGTGTCCGCGACACAGTCCGAAGCTGCGCCCGCCATCGTGCCGTGCTTGGTTTTGCAATTGGCAACGAGATTCCGGCGTCCATAGTCCGTTGGTACGGTGCGGTGCGTATAGAGCGCTTCATCGAGGGCCTCTACCGCATCGCCAAGCACGAAGATCCCGAAGCGCTCGTGACTTACGTGAATTATCCCACGACGGAGTATCTCCAGCTGCCGTTTGTGGATTTTTACTGCTACAACGTCTATCTCGAGAAGCCCGGCGATCTTGCTGCGTACATCGCCCGCCTGCAGAACATTGCGTCCGACAAGCCGCTCGTGCTCGGAGAGCTCGGGCTTGATAGCGAGAGCAATGGCAGAGAGCGTCAGGCGTCCACCCTCGACTGGCAGATCCGCGCGACGTTCTCGGGAGGTTGTGCCGGGGTATGCATTTTCTCATGGACCGATGAATGGTTTCGGGGTGGCCAGGAGATAGAGGGGTGGGGATTCGGCCTCACCGACCGTGACGGAAACCCGAAACCGGCGCGCGACGCGGTTGCGAAGGCTTTTGCCGAAGTGCCGTTTCCGGTGGACGCCGAATGGCCCAGAGTGACCGTGGTAGTCTGCACTTACAACGGAGTCAGGCACATTCGGGAAACGTGCGAAGCGCTGAGCAGACTCGACTATCCCGACTACGAAGTTGTAGTGGTGTCGGACGGCTCGACCGACGGAACGCTCGAAGTGCTTGCCGACTTCGACGTCAAGGTCATCGCCGTCGAAAATGGAGGCCTGAGCCGGGCCCGCAATCTCGGATTGCAGGCGGCGACCGGCCAGATCATAGCCTACCTCGATGACGACGCATATCCGGACGAACACTGGCTGAAGTATCTGGCATGGGCGTTCAGGACCACCATGCATGTGGGGATTGGCGGGCCCAACATTCCGCCGATAGAGGACGGCTTCTGGGCTCAGTGCGTTGCGCACTCGCCGGGGGGTCCTAATCATGTGCTGCTTGCGGATCAGCTAGCCGAGCACATCCCGGGATGCAACATGGCGTTCCGCAAATGGGCGCTGGATAAGGTCGGCGGCTTCGACATGCATTTCCGGATTGCGGGTGATGACGTCGATGTCTGCTGGAGAATACAGGAGCAGGTGGGCACTCTCGGATTCAGTCCGGCGGCCGTTGTCTGGCACCACCGCCGCAACAGCGTATCGGCATACCTTCGTCAACAATTCAATTACGGCCGCGCCGAGGCGATGCTGGCGACCAAGTGGCCGCGGAAGTTCAACACCGCCGGCCATGTGACATGGGGCGGGCGCCTCTACGGAACGGGTCGCTCGACGCCGGTTTTCTCGACTCATGTGAAGATCTACCAGGGCACCTGGGGGACTTCTGCGTTTCAGTCCATTTACCAGCAGCCGAGCGGCGTTCTGGGGTCTCTCCCGCAGATGCCTGAGTGGCATCTGCTGGTGGGTGCGCTTGTGGTCGTGTCGCTGCTGGGCCTTGTGTGGACGCCTCTGCTCATTGCGCTCATCCCCCTGGTTCCGGCTCTGCTGGCTCCAGTTGCGCAGTCTGTTCGGGGTGCGGCCGAAGCGGAGCTTGGACGCCTCCCGCGCACACGTCTCTTTCGTTGGAGAGCGAGACTAATCATCGCCGTGCTGCATTATCTCCAGCCCATCACGAGGCTGCGGGGGAGACTGATCGAGGGACTGCACCCATGGCGATGGCGGCGCAAGGGTCTCTCGTTTTTCGGGTTCCGCAAATACGCCCAGTGGCAGGAGAACTGGCTGTCGAGCGAACTTCGTCTCGTTGCGCTGGAAACTCTCCTCCACCAGTACAAGGCCAGAACGATGCGCGGAGGAGATTTCGACCGGTGGGACCTCCAGGTTCGAGGGGGTGCCCTCGGAAGCGCCCGTGTCCTGATGGCCATCGAGGAGCATGGCGCGGGACGGCAGCTCGTGCGCTATCGCATCGACCCGAAGTTTTCGCGGGCGACGTGGTCGCTGGTCGCGGTTGTCGGCGCACTGGCATGGTTCGCGATGACAGCGAGTGATCTTTCCAGCATTCTCTTCATCGAGCTTCTCGGCCTGACCATCCTTGGTCGCGCAACCTTCGAATGCGCAGCGGCGGCGGGTCTCGTCGATGAAGCGGCTGCTACGGCGCTCGCACCTCGCAACCCGCCGCCGATTCGGTAAGCTGGTCCGCGCGCACTTCGCAACGCCGACGGTGTATCATCACCGCGGGCCTACGCTGATGACACCCGGCGTACAAAATGCTCTCTCTCAGCTGAATTTCATTCAGGACACACTATGCGCCGATATCTCGCTGCCGCTGCGGCCGCGACAATTCTCGCCGGATGCGCCAGCAACAGCCAGTCGAACACCGTCGGGCAAGAGATCGCCACGACAGTCACTCAGTCGGTCGTTCAATCCTATCTCGATAACTACGCCACCGAGTATCAGCGCCTCGCTACAGCTTCGAGCGAAGCTCAGTGGGCATCAAACACGCGCATCGTAGAAGGCGACTCCACGAACGCCGTGCGGACACGCGCCGCAGACGAAGCGCTCAACCGGTTCGTCGGCAGCACGGAGAACATCAACAGAATCCGCACCTTCCTGAAAGCCGAGAGAGTGATCACCCCGATTCAAAAGAGACAGCTCGAGGCGATGCTCTACAACGCGGGTCTTGGCCCGCAAACTGTCGCCGACGTCGTACGCCGGCGCATTGCAGCCGATGCTGCCCAGACTGAAAAACTCTACGGTTACACGTTCACGGTAAGCGGAAAGCCGGTCACCCCCAACACCATCGACTCGGTGTTGCGCAATGGCACCAACCTGGCCGACCGTCGCGCGTATTGGGAAGCATCCAAAGCGAACGGAACGACGCTCAAGCCCGGCATCATCGAGCTCCGCACCCTGCGGAACCAGACAGTCCAGGCGCTCGGCTATTCCGACTTCTTCTCGTACCAGGTTTCGGACTACGGGATGAATGCCGACGAGATGCTGCGACTCACCGACAACATGAATCGCGAGCTCCGCCCGCTGTTCCGCGAGCTCCACACCTGGGCGCGCCATGAGCTCGCGAGAAAGTACAACCAGCCCGTTCCAGCGCTTATCCCGGCGGACTGGTTACCGAATCGGTGGGGCCAGGACTGGTCGGCACTCGTATCGGTAAAGGGTCTCAACCTCGACTCGGCGTTTGTCGGCAAGACTCCCGAGTGGATCGTTCGACAGGGCGAGAATTTCTACAAGAGCCTCGGCTTCGATGCGCTGCCTCCGGTTTTCTGGGAGAAGTCGTCGTTGTACGAGCTTCCGGCGAACTCTCCGTTCAAGAAGAACACTCACGCTTCAGCGTGGCACATGGATCTTCAGAACGACGTGCGGTCACTGATGAGCGTGGTTCCCGACGCGGACTGGTACGGTACTTCGCATCACGAGCTCGGACACATCTACTACTACATGAGTTACTCGCGGCCCGAAGTTCCGCTGGTGCTGCGCGGCGGAGCGAACCGCGCGTATCACGAAGGAATCGGAACGCTGATGGAGCTGGCGTCGTCACAATACCGGTATCTGGCAGGGCGTGGCGTGATCGCCGGAGGATCGCCGCCTGACAGCATTCAGCAGATGCTCAAGGAAGCGCTGCAGTACGTCGTATTCATGCCTATCTCGACCGGAACTATGACGCGCTTCGAGCACGAGCTCTACTCGAAGAATCTTCCGTCGGAGCAGTTCAACGCGAAATGGTGGGAGCTGGCAGCGAAGTATCAGGGGATCGCGCCGCCAACCCAGCGCGGCGAGAACTTCGCCGATGCGCTGACGAAAACGCACATCAACGATGACCCGGGACAGTACTACGATTACGCGCTGTCGCAGGCGCTGCTGTTTCAGCTGCACAGTCATATCGCGCGCAACATCCTGAAACAGAATCCGCACAACACCGACTATTTCGGCAGTCGTGAGGTCGGCAATTTCCTGAAAGCGCTGATGGGGCCCGGAGCGAGCCGGCCATGGCGCGATGTGCTGAAGGAGACTACCGGGCAGGAGCTGAATGCGCAGGCGATGGTGGAGTATTTCGCTCCGCTGCACGCGTGGCTCAAACAGCAGAATGCTGGAAGGACCTACACACTGCCCGAGATTTAGGGGCGCGCGTTATTCGTTGCCCGTGTTGAGCCAGGCGTGTTGAGTATTCCGTTCACCGCGTCGAGTTTCGCGTTGATGCTTCGGGGTGCTGATCTCCACGCTGCGGCTCAATGGGCAGCGCTGCACGCCAAACGGGTGACGCAATGCGCCTGACTCAAAACGCGTAGCGCACAACCGCTGCGCGCAGCTTCTGGCAGGCCTACCTCATTACCGGTAGCGCACCGCAAGCCCCCGCACCTGCCGCGGTCTCATCGAGTCCTCTCAATCTGACCCTCTCCTCCCGGTCGAACGGATTGGACAATGCCGGACTACATGGCGGACCGGGGTCTGCCGGACGCGAGTCACCTTCCCTCTCAAGGGCCAGCGCGAGACGCTGCCACATCGCTTCTGTATCGGCATCGGCGCGCGAGTTGAAGGCGTACTGGGCGTAAGCAACGTCTGTCACCGTGAGGCGATCCACCCGCGAAGTGCCAGGACTCATGATGGATGGCCATGCAGTCGTATGGCCGAATCCCAGCGCGTGCATCATTTCATGCGTGACGATGTGGCTGTCGCTCAACAGACCAGTGTGACGCAACCGCACGCGGGCGTCAGACACTTCTCCGCCTTCCGTCCACGTCAGGAGCGTGATGCCGTCAGCCCCGCCAACGGCCTTTACCTCGACGACAATGACGTCGTCCGGATCGTCGTCCTTCCCGATTGTGGCGGGACGAAACACGCTCATTCCAAGGTCGGAGTCGATCGCGCCGAGAATCTTCCAGAAGGAGGCGGAATCCGAGTCCGAAATTTCGGCGGACCCGCGGCGAAGAGCAACCGGTATCGGAAGGCGCGACGGGTTCCATCCGACCATCCGGTCGGGGTGCCTGCGAGAGCTCGCTCGCCAGAACCGCGACCCTCCGCGGCCGGCGAGCGCTTTACCGGATTGAATGGGAATCCATACATTCGCGAAGCGTCCCGCCCGGATAGTCCAGCCGCTGTCGGCAGGTAGCTGGGCGGACGCAGCGGGAATTGCAGCGACAGCGAGCACACACGAGGTCGCGGTGCTCGCGAACGACCGTCTCATGCACATGCTTACCACTGGAGCAGAATCACCGTTCTCGAATGCCGCTCGCCTTTGGCGCTGGACGCGGACCGGTTCGAAACACGGGCATCCTGCGCGGAGCGCGGGCAAGGTCGTCGATGTTCCTGAGCACGAGTTGTATACCCGGAGTGAGCGAGCCCGGATCCCCCACGCGGATCTTCGACGTCGGCATTCGCAATCCCGCGCCTGTCGGGTTGGTCAGATCGCGCATGGTCACCATCATGGTGAGCGAATCACCGACGCCAATAAAGGTTGGGGAAATGAGCAAGTCGGGTCGCAACGCATCCGCGATCACCGAGAGCGAGCGCGATTGCTGAAGAACTGCGCGCACCGAATCCTGGTCGACGAGCAGATATCCGCCTCGTTTTGACAAGCTCCGGCGCAGGCTGTCAATAAGCGCCTGGGTCATGGCGTTAAGATCTCCGCGTTTTGTGTCGCGCGGCTCGGTAATCACGACGCGGCGCTTGCCCCACGCCGCTGGCGGTACCGGCAGTCCCGGGGGCACAGGCATCATTGCCGGTATGCTGTGCCTGACGATCGAATCGATGAAAACCTTTCGTACCAGCGCCGTGATCGAATCCGACATTACCGCCACATGTCGCGGACCCCTGGACGCTTCCTCCAGTGCGAGTCGCTTCCTCACGGCCGCGGCGATGGCGAACGAATCCTCGCGTGTCAGCACAATGGGACGAGGAGGGGCCATCACGGTTGGCGCGGCAGGCGCCACAGCTGCTGGCGCTGGCGGTGCCGGCGTGCCAACCACCGCGGCCGCAACGGCGTCGACCTTCGGTGGCGGAGCTTGTGTCGATTCAGTTCCGAGAGATGCGTAGAGCGCGACGGCAGATCCTAGAACGAGGGTCGCTACCACTCCGATCCGGGCCAGTCGGCGCCGTCTTGCTCCGACAGCCGGCAGAACAGCAGTGGCGCCGGTCTTCATCTCACCGGAAGACGTCGTGACGGCGTCGAGTGCCGCCATCAACGCTTCGGCACTCGCAGGGCGGGCATCGGGCGTCTTGGACAGACACTGCATGATGATCGCGGAAAGCGCGGGTGCTACTTCCGGCCTGCACTTGTAGAGCGGCTCCGGATCGCGCGTAAGTTGTGCGGCCATCGTCGCCTGTGGCGAAGGTCCGGTGAACGGCGACTCCCCGGTGAGCAGTTCATAGGCGAGCAGCCCAACCGCGTAGATGTCGATCCGGTGGTCTGATGCGGGGTCACCGGCAAGCTGTTCGGGCGCCATGTACGCCGGCGTGCCGATCGCCATTCCCGCGGACGTGATCCCGGAGCTCGGCATCGCCGCATTGAGTGCCTTCGCGACGCCGAAGTCCGTCACCATCGCGTGGGCGCCAAGCTTGAGAATGTTTCCCGGCTTGATGTCGCGGTGAATCACCCCGCGGGCATGCGCGTACGCCAGCGCGTCCACGACGTCGTGCAGGATCCGCACGACATCCCTCACAGGAAGCGCACCGTTCGTCTCCAGCGCCGTCCTCAGGGACTCCCCTTCTATGTACGGCATCGTGTAGTAGAGGAGATCGCCGTCCTCTCCCGCCGACAGGAGAGTCACAATGTGCGGATGCTGAAGCGCAGCCGCCACCTGAACTTCGCGGCGGAACCTCTCGCGGTTGACGCCCGCGGTGAGTTCGGGCGGAAGCACCTTGATTACGATTCGCCTCGCCAGGGCGCGATCGACCGCGACGAAAACGCGGCTCATTCCCGCGCCCGTAAGCTCGCGCTCGAGATCGTACAGGTGGGAGAGCGACTCCCGGAGGTGCTCCTCGAAGGTGCTCATGGCACTAAACGTATTCATCCGTCGCGAACTCCGCCCGCCTCGATCGGCGTTCGGAAGGGTTGGTCCTGGGAGCTATCCGTCCAGCGGGGTGTATTACACATGTTCGGTGTTACGTAGATTTCATGAGCCGAGTCGTTCCTTCAGCTGGACGACCCTTCGTCATTGGAGAATGAATGACCTCAGCCTTTAGTAAGAGCACAACATCGTTGCCGCGGGTTGCCGCGGCGGTTTCGTGGATTCTCGCGTGTGCCCTCATCGTCGTGGGTCCCGCGATGGCATCAGCGCAGGGCGGCCGTATCAGCGGCGC
>JALYOO010000354.1 GCA_030856845.1 Gemmatimonadota bacterium | reverse complement strand
CGCCTCCACTTTAGACCAGTACGATGTAGTCCAAGGGCATCCAGCTAACTGGGTGCCCTGCTGCATTTATAGCCTGGTACTCTCCATAGTGACTCTTGACGGCCTGATGGAGGACGAGCGCTTTCCATTGCTCTGGCAAATGAGCAGCTCGGAGCGATTGACAGTCATTGCGCTACTTGATCAGATCAGACCACAGCTATCACTAGAAATCGGGACCTATCGAGGTGGCTCGCTTCAAGTTCTATCCCATTTCTCGCAACGGGTACTTTCCGTTGACGTCCGCCCGGAGGTGCCAATCGAGCTGGCCGGTCGCTTCTCAAACGTTGCCTTCCACACGGGGAATTCCAGTGAAGTACTGCCGCAAGTTGTTTCAGAGCTCAACCGAAATCGCATCACCCCTGGATTCATTCTGATAGATGGGACTCACTCCACCGAGGGAGTGCGCACTGACATTAATTCCGTGCTCGGCCTAAAGCCGACGAAAGAAGTTGTTGTCTTACTTCACGATAGTTTCAACCCCGGTTGTCGACAGGTCATGCGGGACGCTGCGCGGCATGAATGCCCTTATGTCCACGAAGTAGAGCTCGACTTCGTGCCAGGAAACCTCTCTCCGCAGGGAAGCGAACAGTCCATGAAGGGGATGATGTGGGGTGGTTTTGGGTGCGCAATCCTGAAGCCAGGGCCCAGGGAACACGACCTTGTCTTGCAAGAGTCGTATAAAGAGACGTTCGATGCAGTTTTTCCAGTATCGGTTCACGCCTTGCCTGAAGACCCTCAACCGCGAGAACAGATATCGCTCTACCAGAAGGGACGCGGTTTCGCACGTCGCGTGAAGGGGGCTGTTACCGCCCGGTTTCGAGGCTGGAAAGTGTCTTGAGGAAGTAGCCTCCGCTGTTTGCCGCTCACGTTTCCCGTGGCCGGCGCTCTCGCACACCTATGGCCTGTGATTGACTTCGCGTGGTCTTGCGCATCCGGCCGCAGTGTTCGTATTGATAGCTGCGTCCGCGCGTCGACATTGCCGCGTCTCTGCGCAGATCGGAGTATGCCGTCGCGATTCCAGCACATTCGTCGCCATCGCATGACCAGAGGTTCGCTGCAGGTTTCCCGCTGTTCCGCATTTCAGACCCTCAAAGAGGAGGAGGACGCATGCGCACGAGGAATACCGAAGGCCAGGGGTTCGCGGTCGCGCTGGCACTCATCGCCAGTGCGTGCACCGAGCCATCATCTCCGGCGCCCAAGCCGCTCGAGTCCGTTCCCGGGCCTGCTCAGGAACTCCGGCTGCTCCGCGGCACCGATAGAGAGTTCGTCCAGTTAGCGCGCGAGATCCCGGGATTCGGCGGTATGTATCGCGCGCCCGATGGCAGGTTCATCGTCTACCTGACGGACACGAAACAACTGGGGAAGGCGAAGGAGGCGCTGGTTCGACGTGGGCTGCTCAAGTTGGCGAGCATTGATGGCATTCAGGTTCGCACGGCTCAGAACAATTATATCGAGCTTGCGGATTGGCGCGGACGACTGCGCTCGGGGCTGGACGCGTCAGGACTCGTGTTCACCGACATCGACGAATCCGCGAACCGGGTTCGCGTCGGCGTACTCAGGGGGACGTCGCACGAAGTGGTCGAAAGCGAGATAGCGAAGCTCGGAATACCGAGGGACGCCGTCGAAGTGGAAGACGCGGAGCCGATCATGCGAGTCGCGACGCTGCAGGATCGGATCCGCCCGGCGCTGGGTGGCATACAGATACTGTGGCCCCATGCCCCAAATCGCTTCTTCATCTGCACCCTTGGCTTCAATGTCCAGATCCCGGATGAGCAGGGCAGTTATTTCGTAACCAACGCGCACTGCAGCGGCGATCAGGGTGGAGTGCAGAACACTCCGTTTTACCAACCCCTCACCGGCGACGAAAACCTGATCGCTCGTGAGGTCGCCGACCCGGAGCTATTCAGCGAGGGCTGCTATCCCGGCAGGCGCTGCCGTTTCAGCGATGCCGCGCTTGCCCGCTACGAAGATGGCGTGGAGTCCAGATTCGGCGCGATCGCGCGAACCACGCTGCGTGGCCTCACCGCCGGATCGGGTCTGATCGACGACCGCAACCCATATTTCCGCATCGTCGACCGAAGACCCTTTCCACTTCTTGGCCAGACGCTGGACAAGCTGGGGCGTACAACCGGATGGACCGTGGGCACCGTCGTTCAGACCTGCATCGACACATTTGTGGGTGGGATCGATATTGCGCTTCTGTGTCAGGATCGGGTTGTCTCAGGCGTCGGCCCGGGGGACAGCGGGTCACCCGTCTTCGAGAGTCAGTCGCCGGCCGGCAGCGGCGGCGTTACGCTATACGGCATTCTGTGGGGGAGTTCGAACACGAATTTTGGGCCGTCGTTTGTCATGAGCTCGCTCGAGAACATTGAGTTCGAGCTAGGTCGATTGATCGTCAACTTCACGCCGTGAACTGATGAGGCGCCGCGCGGTAAGACGGCGCCGTGAACGGCGCGCCCGGAGCTCCCGCCGCGAAAGCGGTGGGAGCTTTGCGGCGGCGGTGGCTACGGTACGATTCACATGCGCGCAATCGCCGCTCTAATTCCGTTAGTCTCACTCGTCGGTGGCGGATGCGCAATGAGCTCGCCCGCGGCCGACGATCCGCTCAGCCACGCCGAGAGCACACGCATGGGGATCGTCCTCCAGCTCAGTTTGCCTGATGAATCGAGGGTGGACGAACCGGTGCCGCTCGTGCTTAGACTCACCAACACGACCGCGCTTCCTCTGGAGCTTGGGCTACAGGGGCGAACGATCGTGTTCGACGTGATCGTCACCGGACCGAATGATTCCGAGATCTGGAGCCGGCTGCACGGCCAGTCCCTTTCTGCGATTCTCCAGCTGCGCGTGCTGCAGCCTGGCGAGGTGTTGGAGCTGTCCGCACGCTGGGATCAGCGTGGCAACTCCGGCCATCCGGTGCCGCCTGGCACGTATCGGGTGCAAGGCGTTCTTCCGACCGAGGCGCGGGTCATGCGAAGCGAACCAAAGACGCTGCTGATTCACCGCTAGAGTCACGTCCCGGATCTTTTCGCGTGACGGAAGCGGTGAGTCCCGACCTGTTCGAGGAGCGTTCACTTCCTCACGACGGTTCTCTCCAACGCTCTCGAGCGGTCAGAGCTTCTTTCGCCCGTTTGCTACCAGGGGGAACTTCGAAGTACCACTGCCACATTCATCACGAGATGACCGCGACAGCGGTCGTGAATTGACATCGTGATGCAACCGGGGCGGACAAAAAGCGATCGACAGGTCGCGGCGGGTTACGCGCACGCCACTGTATATTGAATCTCATGTCGCCGAGACGGCTCGTTTGCGCTACCCTGTTATTCGTTGCCTGCTCGAGCTCCGAATCGCGACGGCCTACGGCTCCGAGCGTCGCGTCGTTCGCGCCGATTGACAGCGCTTCGCCGCCGACGGCTCCTCCGGGGGGCGTGCTCTACATCCCCCTGCGGGCGCAAATCGACAGCGGATGGCGCATTTATTCGCTGACGCAGCGAAGCTCAGGCCCGACACCGATGTTGATTTCAGCGTCGCCATCTGAATACTTTCGCATCGAAGGCAGTCCGCAGGCCCCGACGCCCGAAGTTCGAGTGGACAGCAACTTCGGTGCAGGCACCGAGACCTACCGTGGATCCCCTAGATTCCTCGTGCCCGTGCGTGTCGCTGATGCGACGCCGCCGGGAAGTATCAACTTGCAGCTCAGTGTGCGCTC
>JALYOO010000351.1 GCA_030856845.1 Gemmatimonadota bacterium | reverse complement strand
CCGCTCTTGTTATGCGATGCTTAGAGAAACACCCTGCGGACCGCCCACAGAGCGCGAGGGAAATTCTTACCGCGATCGATAACGTCGCCACCAGCGGCGCAACAACTTCAACTGCGCCCGTCATACCAACCCGTGCTGAACCTAAACGCGGCCACCATGCCTGGTTCATACCAGCCGCCATGGTTGGCGCAGTGTTGGTGGCGGCATGGACGTGGTGGCTCCTCAACCCGGGCGAAGCTACAGCCCGCCAGGTAAAACTCGTAGTCCTTCCATTCGAGAATCTTGGAAATCCGGCGGATGAATACTTCGCCGATGGGCTATCCGAAGAAGTGACCAACAGGCTCGTCAAGCTCTCGGGTGTGAGCGTTGTCGCGCGCAGCAGCGCCGCCAGCTACCGAAAGAGTGGAAAAAACGCGCAGGAGATAGGACGCGAGCTCGACGCCAACTACGTCCTCGACGGACGGTGCGGTGGGCGCGCTCAGCCTCCGGCAGCAACACCATACGAGTTACACCGCAATTGATGAAAGTTTCGACCGGTGTCCAGATCTGGGGTGAGCCATTTGATGCCGTGCTTTCCGAGGTGTTCGAGGTCCAGACCCGAATCGCCGAAAATGTCGCACAGGCCCTCGGCGGCCGTCTTGTACAGGCCGACCGGCAGGCGCTCAAGCGTGCATCGACCACCAGCGTCAAAGCGAACGACGCATACATGCTTGGGCGCTTTCACTGGAAGCAACGAGGAACGCCGGGAGCCCTCGAGCGTTCGGCGATTTTTTTTCAACAGGCAATTGATGCCGACCCGAACTTTGCGCGTGCTTACTCGGGGCTAGCCGACGCTTACAGCCTCTTCGGGTTTTACGAGGTGGACACAACCGATGAGCCGCTCCGGCGCGCAAAGGCCGCCGCGATGCGGGCAATCGAGCTCGACCCGACCCTTGCGGAAGGCCATGCGTCGCTGGCGGAAGTATTGTACTACGCCGAAAACGATTTCCCCCGTGTAAAGCAGCTTTTGGAGCGGGCAATAAAGCTCGACTCAGGCTATGCGACGGCGCATCAGTGGTACGGAGAACTCTTCTGGAGTATCGGACAACCCCGTCGATCAATCCTCGCGCTGCGAAAGGCGAAGGAGCTGGAGCCCCTGTCAGCCGTCATATCAAACAGCCTCGCATTTCCATATTGGATAACGGGAGATCGCGCCGCTGCAGAGAAAGAGTATCTGAACGCGCAGGCGATCGATCCGCGGCACACCGGAGCCCATTACTTTCTGGGAATTCTATATGCTGAGGAGGGAAAGCTCGACAAGGCTGTCGCGGAGTTTGTCGCAATCGGCATGCAGGCTTCCAGAGTCAAGCCGGTACTTCGCGGCCTGGGCGACCCAACCGCGCGGCCCGCCGCAATCGCAGCCCTCAACTCCGGGCGCATGAAACATTCCCAGTTGTACATGGCACTCGGCGAATATGACAGTGCGTTCGCTATGCTCAACCGCGAAACCGGGGGGCAAGCCAGATTTTCGAATACACTTATCCGGGCACTGCCGTGGTTGCGCCAGATGAAGGGCGATCCGAGATATGAGGCGCTTCTGGAGCGAGCGGGCGTAAGCGATCGGCAGCTGCGCGCGGCGGGATTGACGCCGGAGCAGTAGGCACATGCGCCAGTGCAGCCCAGCGGTCGCGCCGAGTCATTCGACTCGCTCACTGCCGGACGCTGCGGCCGGCGACAATCGTGATGTTGTCGGATCCGCCCCGCGAAAGTGCCAGCTGGAGGAGCTCGTTCACCAGCGTCTCGGAGCTCGTCATCGTTCTGATTGCCGCGGCGATCTCGTCGTCAGAGACATGCTTGATCAACCCGTCACTGCAGAGAAGAATGAGCGAGCCCCGCTCGCCGATGTCCGCCCGCGTAACATCGGGTAGTGCCTCATCTGCACCGATCGCGCTCGACAGAACGTTCCGGAAGGGAGAACGCTGAAGCCGCTCGGGGGCGAGAACCCCCTGGTCTACCAGCTCCTGCGCGACAGTCTGATCCCGGGAGATCTGACTCAGCCGTCCATCACTGTAGAGATAGGCGCGGCTGTCTCCCACCTGTACGATATATACCCACGGCCAAACCGCGATGCTAACGGTAAGTGTCGTCGCCATCCGCTTCGCATCTTTGCGAAGTGCCGACTCGGCGCGTACCGTGT
>JALYOO010000270.1 GCA_030856845.1 Gemmatimonadota bacterium | reverse complement strand
GGTCTGCGCGCGGGGCCCGTCACGTACTGGTCGCTGTTCGAGATCCAGCCATTCGCCAACACGCTTTATCGTGTTCGTATGTCGGGCGTGCAGGTGAAGGAATATCTGGAGAAAATCGTGGCGCGGGACGAGCTTCGCGAGCATGTGAGCGGAGTGACGATCGGCTACAATCCCGAGCTTCCCACGGGGCAGCGGATCGTGTCGTTGCGGCTGCCAGCGGGCAGGACGCTGAGCGAGGCCGCGATGTACAACGTCGTCGTCAGCAATTTCATGGCGACGGGCGGAGTCAACATGGCCCCTCCGAAAGGTGCGCGTCTCACTCCTCTCGACATCGTCGATCTCGACGCGCTGATCGACTATATCCGAACGCTTCCTTCGCCGCTGGTGGCACCGGCAGAATCCCGCATCATGATCATGCAGTGACACCGTTGTCGACACCCGAAACACCCAGTGGATGCTGACGTCCGAAACACTGAGAAGGCTTCCAAAAGCGGAACTCCATTGTCATCTGGACGGCTCGGTGCGGCCGGCGACCCTGATCGAGCTGGGAAAGGAATACGGAGTGGAAATGCCGCGTGGCAGTGCGGAGGAGCTCCGAAACTACATGCGGGTCAGCGACGCGCGTACACTCGAGGATTACCTCGATCGCTTTGAAGTGACAGTCTCCGTGATGCAGACCGCGGAGGCGATCGAGCGGATTGCGTACGAGCTTGGAGAGGATGCGGCGCGTGACGGGGTCCGCTACATAGAGGTGCGCAACGCTCCCATTCTGAACAACCGCCAGCGGCTGTCCGTGGAACAAGCGCTCGAGGCGCAGATTCGCGGGCTCGAGCGGGCGGAGCGCGACCACGGCGTAGTCGGCCGTTCGATTGTCTGTTCTCTGCGACAGTTGCCGCCGGAGACGTCACTGGCGCTGGCGCGCATCGCCGTCGAATACAAGGACAGGGGCGTCGTCGCGTTCGATCTCGCGGGAGGAGAGGAAGGCTTTCCGGCATCGCATCACGCTGCGGCGTTCCTGCATGCGCGCCGTCACAACCTCGCCGTGACAGTCCATGCGGGTGAAGGCGCAGGTGCCCGCTCCGTCCGCGACGCCGTTCATGCCTGCGGAGCACACCGGCTCGGCCACGCTACCCGCATGATCGAAGATCCCGATCTCACTCAATATGTGAACGATCGGCGGATCGGACTGGAGATATGCCTCACCAGCAACGTCCAGACTCACGCCGCCGCATCGTACGAGTCGCATCCGCTGCGTGAGTACTTCGACCGGGGAATGAATGTCGCGCTCAATACTGACAACCGCCTGATGAGCGATACGACATTGACCGACGAATACGTCTACGCCGCGCGCCACCTCGGCTTTACTCTGGACGAGTTGTGCACGGTGGCTCTGAACGGATTCGAGAGCGCGTTCCTTCCGTGGGAACAGCGGGTAAAGTTGTTGGCGGAGGTGTCCGCCGAGATGACTGCTATCGCCGGAGAGGCGGCTTGAGCTCGCGATATGGGCCTGACGCGGCACGAAAAGCGGCGGAGGCGATCCGCGCCCGCACGGGTGACAATGCGCCTGAGCTGGGAATCGTCCTCGGGTCGGGTCTCGGCGGACTGGCAGAGGATCTGAAAGATGCCGTTCGCATTCCGTTCGCCGAAATTCCAGGGTTTCCCACCGCGACTGTAATCGGGCATGCCGGTGCGCTTGTCGCGGGAAATCTCTCCGGGCGAAGCGTAGTCGCGTTGTCAGGCAGGTTTCATATGTACGAAGGACATTCCGCGCGGCTGGCGGCGTTTCCAGTCCGCGTGATGCATGCTCTCGGTGCGCGCATCTACTTTGCGTCGAACGCGGCGGGCGGAATCAGGCGCGACCTTGCGCCGGGCGACCTGATGATCATCGAGGATCACATCAACCTGACTTCGACCAATCCGCTGACGGGGCCGGCAGAAGAGGGAGACGAGCGGTTTCCCGACATGAGCAACCCGTACGATCAGGAGCTGCGCAGCATACTGCGAAGGTGCAGCGAGCGTCTGGCGATACCGGTGAAGGAAGGAGTATATGCCTGGCTTGCGGGCCCGTCGTTCGAAACGCGGGCGGAGGTGCGAATGCTCGCAACCCTGGGAGCAAGCGCGGTCGGGATGTCGACGGTGCCCGAGGTCATAGTTGCGCGCGCAATCGGCATGCGCGTTGCCGGAATGAGCTGTATCGCGAACGCGGCGTCGGGGATTGGGAACGGCCCGGTGCTTCACACCGATGTTCTCGACGTTACGGCTCGCGCGGCCCTCGGCTTTCAGTCCCTGGTGCGGGCTTTCGTCGAGGAGCTGCCGAGCGCGAA